>NZ_JBAIYR010000005.1:0-30602 GCF_036763145.1 Desulfovibrio sp. 1188_IL3213
CGCCCTCCGACTCCATCGACTATGCGGTCATGGAGCAAACGGATCGCGCGGCGGTGGTCCCCCTGTCCACAGGCTGGAGCGACCTTGGTTCGTGGGAGGCGTTCTATCAGGCGGAACAGGGTGACGACAGCGGCAACGTCTGCCACGGCGACGTCATGACCCAAGACGCGGAAAACTGTTATTTTAACGCCCAGCACCGTCTGGTGACGGCCATTGGCGTGCGCGACCTTGTGGTTGTGGAAACGCGCGATGCCGTACTGGTGGCCCCGCGCGAGCGGGTGCAGGAAGTCAAAAACATGGTCGGCCGCCTGCAGTCAGCCCGGCGAACCGAATGCAGACAGCACCCGCTGGTGTACCGCCCCTGGGGCAGCTACGAAACGCTCGTTATGGACGCCCGCTTTCAGGTAAAACGCATCACGGTCAACCCCGGCGCGGAGCTTTCCCTCCAGATGCACCATCACCGCGCCGAGCATTGGGTGGTTGTCAGCGGCACGGCCGAGGTGACCAATGGTGATGCGGTGCACTTGTTCTCTGAAAACCAGTCCACCTACATCCCTGTGGGTACAAAACATCGGCTGAAAAACCCCGGGGTCATCCCTCTGGTGCTTATTGAAATCCAATCCGGTGCCTACCTGGGCGAGGATGATATTGTACGTTTTGCCGATGTGTACGGGCGGGAAGGCTAGCACCTTCATGCCGGGCTTTTTTGATCGCGCCTTTCAGGCGCCATTGCGCGGAGAATCATGACGCAGAGATATTCTATACTGGTAACCGGGGCTGCCGGCATGGTGGGCCGCAACATTGTTGAAGTGCTGGAGCCTGCGGGGTACGAGCTTTTTACGCCGCGCAGCCGCGAACTGAACCTCATGGACAGGTCGGCTGTGGACGCGTTTTTGCAGCGCCACAAGCCCTCGCTCATCATCCACTGCGCGGGCCGGGTCGGCGGTATTCAGGCCAACATTGCCGCACCTGTGGATTTTTTGTACGAAAACATGCAGATGGGCCTCAACATCATCATGGGTGCTTTACAACAGGGTGTGGGCTGCTTTTTGAACATGGGTTCAAGCTGCATGTATCCGGCGCAAGCGCCGAATCCGCTTGTGGAAGATATGGTGCTGGCTGGCAGTCTGGAACCCACCAACGAGGGCTACGCCATTGCCAAATGCGCTGCCACTCGTCTGTGCCAGTACATCAATGCCCAGTATCCCGGCAAAGCCTACAAAACTCTGGTGCCGTGCAATCTCTACGGCAAATACGACAGGTTTGACCTGCGCGCGTCGCACATGATCCCCGCCATTATTCGCAAGATCGACACTGCCGTGCGCGAAGGGCTGGACACTGTGGAAATATGGGGCGACGGCGAAGCCCGCCGCGAGTTCATGTATGCCGAAGACCTTGCGCAGCTGACGCTTATGGCTGTGCAAAAATTTGAAGCCTTGCCCGACCTTATGAACGTGGGGCTTGGCTATGACCATACTGTAAACGACTATTACGAGGCGGTGGCCCGGGTGCTGCACTATCAGGGGGCATTTAGCCATGACCTGGGCAAACCCGCTGGCATGCGGCGCAAACTTGTGGATGTGTCGCGGCAAAATGCCTTTGGTTTTACCCCACGCCATACTCTTGAAGAAGGGATTAAGAAAACGCATGCCTACTACACATCGCTATAACCTCGCCAGCACCACCTGGAATAGTGCGGAAATCGACGCCGCGGCAGCTCTTGCCCAGGCGCAGACCACCAGTATGGGAGAGGCTGTTTTTACCTTTGAAAAAGAATTTGCCGCCTTTGTGGGGGCAAAACATGCGGTTATGGTCAATTCCGGCTCCAGCGCCAACCTTCTGATGACCGCAGCCATGTTCTTCACACGCCCCGAACCCCGCCTCAAGGCTGGCGACGAGATTGTGGTGCCTGCCATCTCCTGGCCCACAACCTACTACCCCTTGCAGCAGTATGGCCTCCGTCTCAAGTTTGTGGATGTGGATATGCACACCCTCAACTATGATCTTGAAGCCCTCGCCGCCGCCGTTTCCGACAAGACGCGGGCCATCATGGTTGTGAACCTGCTTGGCAATCCCAACGATTTTGACGCGATCAACGCCATCATCGGCAACCGCGACATCACCCTACTTGAAGACAACTGCGAATCGCTGGGGGCGACCTACAACGGGCGCTACGCGGGGTCCATCGGCCTTATGGGTACGTATTCCTTTTTCTTTTCGCACCATATTTCCACCATGGAGGGCGGCATGATCGTCACCAACGACGATCATCTGCATGACCTTTTGCTCTGCCTGCGGGCGCACGGCTGGACGCGCAACCTGCAGAAAGAGAATACCCTGTGCGTCAAGTCGGACAATCCTTTTGAAGAATCCTTCCGCTTTCTTTTGCCGGGCTACAATGTGCGCCCGCTGGAAATGGAAGGCGCTATCGGACGCGAGCAGCTTAAAAAACTGCCGGGCTTTTTGGCTGCGCGCAGAAAAAATGCCGAGCAGTTCTTGAAGCTGTTTGCCGACGACCCGCATTTTATGGTGCAGCAGGGCATAGGTTCGCCCTCGTGGTTTGGTTTTTCTCTGGTCATCCGGCCCGGTTCGCCTTTGAAGCGCAACCATGTTGCCGCAACGCTGCTTGACAATGGCGTAGAATGCCGCCAAATCGTTTCAGGCAATTTTGCGACCAAGGATGTCATGCGGTATTTTGATTATTCTGTATCCGGCAGCCTTGCCAATGCCGAATATGTGGACGCCAATGGCCTCTTTATCGGCAACGACCATGTGGACCATACGGAAGATCTCAACCGGGTTCGCACTATCCTTTCATCCCTGGCCTAAGCGAGTGTTATAATGAAAAAAGCTCTTATCACAGGCATTACTGGTCAGGATGGCGCGTATCTTGCCGAATTTTTGCTGAGCAAGGGATACAAGGTACACGGCATCAAGCGGCGTTCGTCCCTTTTTAATACAGACCGAGTGGACCACCTTTTTCAGGACGCGCACACCTGCGACCAGAGACTTGTGCTGCACTACGGCGATCTGAGTGATTCCAGCAACCTTGTGCGGCTGGTGCAGGAAATTCAGCCCGACGAGGTGTACAACCTCGCGGCGCAAAGCCATGTGCAGGTGTCCTTTGAATCGCCGGAATACACGGCTGATGTGGACGCCCTTGGCACGTTGCGCCTTCTGGAGGCCATCCGCATTGCCGGCCTGACCGCAAAAACAAAGTTTTATCAGGCGTCTACCTCGGAACTTTTCGGCATGGTACAGGAAGTGCCGCAAACCGAAAAAACACCCTTCTATCCCCGTTCGCCCTATGCCTGCGCCAAACTCTATGCCTACTGGATTACGGTCAACTACCGTGAAGCTTACGGCATGTACGCCTGCAACGGCATCCTGTTCAATCACGAATCTCCCATCCGCGGCGAAACCTTTGTGACCCGCAAGATCACCCGCGCTCTCTCCCGCATGGTGCTGGGGCTTCAGGATTGCCTGTATCTCGGCAATATGGATGCCAAGCGCGACTGGGGTCACGCTCGCGATTATGTTGAAATGCAGTGGCTTATGCTGCAGCAGGAGCAGGCGGACGACTTTGTGATCGCCACGGGCCGCCAGTTCTCTGTGCGCGACTTTGTCAACACGGCAGCGGCAGAACTGGGCCTGACGCTCACATGGCAAGGTGCGGGCATAGACGAAACCGGCGCCGTGGCGGCTGTGGACGTAAACGAACTGCAACAGGCCGCTGGCAACCGGCAGGGACTGGAATGCCACGTCAAACCCGGCGATGTCATTGTGAGGGTAGACCCGCGCTACTTCCGCCCCACCGAGGTGGAGACCCTGCTGGGCAATCCGGCCAAGGCCAAGGAAAAGCTGGGATGGGAGCCGCGCACGACCTTTGAAGATATGGTGACTGAAATGACACGCGAAGACCTTGCCCTGAGCATGCGCGATGCCGTGTGCAAGGTGGCAGGATTCAAGACGTTCAGCTATAACGAGTAGCTCCGCATGGACAAAAATTCGCTTATTTATGTAGCCGGACATCGCGGCCTTGTGGGCAGCGCCCTGTGCCGCGCCCTGGCGCGTGCAGGCTACAGCAATCTGCTCGCGCGCCCCCATGCGGAACTGGATTTGTGCGTTCAGGCGGCGGTACGGGCTTTTTTGCGCAGCACAGGCCAGATATTGTGGTGCTTGCTGCCGCCAAGGTGGGCGGCATTCATGCCAATGCCACCTATCCAGCAGAATTTATTTAGCAAAACTTACAGATACAGAACAACGTCATTGACAGTGCGTATCGCAACGGCAGCAAAAAACTGCTGTTTCTCGGCTCGTCCTGCATTTACTCCAAGCTGTGCCCGCAGCCCATTAAGGAAGAGTACCTGCTCACCGGATCGCTGGAACCCACCAATGACGCCTACGCCCTGGCGAAGATTGCGGGCATCAAGATGTGCCAGTCCTACCGCAAGCAGTACGGCTTTGACGCCATCAGCGCCATGCCCACCAAACTGTATGGCCCAGGAGATAACTATCACCCGGAAAACAGCCATGTGATTCCGCGCTTATTCGGCGCTTCCATGAGGCCAAGGTCACCGGAGCCAAAAAAGTGACTATCTGGGGCACGGGCAAAGCTCTACGCGAATTCCTCTATGTGGATGACATAGCCGAGGCCTGCCTGTTTCTCATGGAAAACTTTCGGATTTTGAGCACGTCAACGTGGGAAGCAGTGTGGAACATTCCGTTATGGATGTCGCTCATATGGTAGCCCGCGTGGTAGGGTTCAGGGGTGAAATTGCCACCGATGCCGCCAAACCAGACGGCACCCCGCGTAAATTCATGGATTCTGGCAGGCTGCTGGGCATAGGCTGGAAAATTCACACCACCCTTGAGGAGGGCCTGTGCAATACATACAACGATTTTTTGCATCGTCTGCATATATGCAACTAGCTGACATCTAAAGACTATTTTGACAGTCAGCACCACAGCGGGATTGCTTTCCCATTATTTGTATGAAAAATAAAATGGTAACATCACAGGATTAAGCAGAATGTAACATAGTTAGATATATCTATCGTCTCAGGCAAACATTCCTGCTCGAATATTCAGGCAAAATTGTACACAGACTGGTAAGCATGCTCGCCACATCACGAAAATTTTACGCGCTACTTCCTCAGCACAGGCAAAGACAGCTCATATGGCTTGGATTTGCCATGTTTGTCATGGGCTTTATCGAACTGGGTCTGGCTGGCTCCATATCACTTTTGGGGGTAGCTTTGGCTGACCCTGCCAGCTTGAATAAAATAGACCTACTTCGGCGAATTTTTGAGTTTTTGCCCACCATCGGCTCAGAAATGCCGCAGCAGATTCAAATGCTTTTTTTTGTGCTGATACTGGTGTGCACCGCCACTGTGATAAAGAATCTTGCCATTGGTTTTATGACCTACTGGCAGTGCCTTGTCGCGCAAGAGGTAGCCTGGGATATTTCTTTAAAAATTTTCAACAATTATATAGCTGCGCCTTACATTTGGCACACGCAAAATAATCCCGGTGAACTCTTCAATTACTTGAACTGGCGCATCCATAGCAGCACCTTTTTCACGGGACTGTTGCAAAGCCTGAGTCAGGCCGGAATCATGTTATTCCTGTTAGTGGGGGCCTTTACGATGGCTCCTGCCGTATCGGTACTTTTGTATGGTGTTTCTGCGTGTGTGGCACTGCTCATTTATAAAATGGCGCAGCGCAGGGCCCGAGACGCAGGGGCGCGTACAGGGGAACTTAGTGAAATTTCAAGCCGCGTGGCGCATGCGGCCCTGCATGGGATACGCGAGGTCAAGATTTATAATCAACAGCTGGCCTTTATACAAAGCTATCAAAGCCTGGCCCGGCCAACAGCACTGGCTGCGGCGAAACAGGGCGTTTTCCCTCCCCTGCCGCAGTGGTGGCTGGAGTCCACCGGAATGCTGTTATTGCTTTGTGGCGTACTGCTGATGGTTGTGCTGGGAGACAGCGTAGCCAGCATTACGGGCACGCTTACACTCATGGCAGCGGTGTCATGGCGTCTGCTGCCGGCCCTTAATAAGACTGTTGGCGGCGTATTGATGATGAAGGCGCAGATTACGCCGGTCAGCATTCTGCTGCGCAAATGCCTGTCAATCCCCGACTTGCAGGGCGAGACGTCCACGCTGCCTTTCCACCATAGCCTTGATTTGCAACATATTGACTTTACTTATCCAGATAGTTGCAAACCGTCACTGCGAGACATAAACATTACCATTCCCAAGCGAAGCATGGTGGGCTTTATCGGGCTTTCCGGCGCAGGAAAAAGCACCCTGGTAAGTATTTTGACTGGGCTTGTTGTTCCAACATCAGGGAAAATACTGGTTGATGGCAAAGAGGTACATGCCAGCCCGGGTTTTTTGAAAATTGGCTATGTGCCACAAAATCCCTACATCCTGGACGCGACGCTTGCCGAGAACGTGGCCTTTGCTGACTGGGGGAAAGGGCCGGACCAAAAGCGTGTTTTAGAATGTTGCAAATTGGCCGCCATGGATTTTTTGGAAGATTTGCCCCAAGGAATACATACGGTCATGGGAGATAGGGGCGTGCGGCTTTCGGGTGGTCAAGTGCAGCGCGTGGCCATAGCTCGCGCCCTCTACGACACCCCGGACTTACTGCTCTTTGATGAAGCGACCAGCGCACTGGATGGGGCCACCGAGGCGGCAATACAGTCCACCATACTGAGCCTGCGCGATAATATGACCATTGTAATAGTGGCGCACAGGTTGAGTACGGTTGAAGCCTGTAGCCATCTGTATTGGCTGCAAGATGGTCAGGTAGTGAAGCAAGGGAATGCCGCACAGGTATTGCCAGAATATCAGAATTTTTTGAAAAAGCATTTGACGGATGCACGCACAGAGCAGTCATGACACGCAATCAAAAATACAGCCTTTTTATTGAGGACTTGCAACATATCGGGCATAGTCTTGCTACGCATATAAATTTATATGAGAAAAAAAGCATTTTTTTGGTTGGATGCACTGCATTTATGGGCAAATGGCTCATTGATGCCCTGCTGTGGCTCAATGAGCAATATGCGTTGCAGCTCAATCTTACAGTGTTGACGCGCAACAGGAATACGCTTTTATCTGAAATGCCCCATCTGCAAAACCATGATTGCATCCGCTTTCTGGATGGCGGCATAATGGATTTTGACGCTGACGCGCTCCCGCCCTTTGAACTTGCCATACATGGACTGAACCTGCCTAACGATGGCACCTCCTCCTGGGCCGCCCGGCATATGACAACGGCGACACAAGGGACAGAAAGATTGTACAGGCTTGCGGCAGAACGGGGTTGCAAGACAGTATTAATGACATCATCAGGGGCTGTGTACGGCACTGGCCCAGTGGGCGGGACCATGGATGGCAGATTATGCGAAGAAAATGCCCCGCCCAATCCATTTTCCGAACCGCGTGTATATGGCGAAACAAAGCGTTTTTTGGAGTCATATGCCTCAGCACTTGGCGAGCAGTATCATATTACAACAGTAGTTGCCAGGTGTTTTGCCTTTTCTGGGGCACATGTAACACTTGGTGTCAATGCTTTGGGCAGCTTTGTGGCAGATGCTCTGGCAGGTCGCAACATTGTCATCAAGGGTGACGGCACCCCGGTACGTTCATTTTTGTACGGAGCAGACATGGCAGCATGGTTGCTGGTACTGCTGGTCGCAGGACGCCATGCCACGCCCTACAACGTGGGCTCAAGGCACGGCGTCAATCTGAAGCAACTGGCCAAAACTATTCTGCATTGTGCTGGTCTGGATAAAGATGTAGTCGTTGAGGGGACGCCCCTGCAGGGCAATGCGCCGGCTTGCTACGTGCCGGCCATCGCCAGAATCGAGCATGAACTGGAGCTTAAAGAGGGATATTCGCTGGAAGACGGCTTGTATCGCATGTTGGAGTGGCATAATATGCGCCAAACATCATCACGGAGGCTTAAATGAGCGTTTTTATCATCGCAGAGATTGGCATCAACCATAATGGTGATATTGAAATTGCCAAAAAGTTGATTGATATGGCCAAGGGGGCCGGGTGCAATGCCGTTAAATTTCAAAAACGCGACATAGACGTGGTTTACACCAAAGAGTTTCTGGATTCGCTTCGGGAAAGCCCTTGGGGCACCACGCAGCGGGATCAAAAGGCAGGGCTTGAATTCGGCAAGGCCGAATTTGACGTTATCGATGCCTACTGCAAAGAAAGAGACATTGAATGGTTCGCTTCGGCCTGGGATGAGAACAGCCTGGAGTTTCTTGACCAATATGACTGCAAGTACAGCAAGGTCGCTTCGGCCATGACTGTGAGTGAAAGATTTCTGAAGGCTGTGGCCTCGCGCAAAAAGCACACCTTCATATCAACAGCCATGTCAACCATGGACGATATTGGCAAGGCAGTTTCCATTTTTCGAGAAGCAGGGTGCCCATTTGAACTTATGCATTGCGTAGGGACCTACCCCATGAAGGTAGAAAACGCCAATCTGCGCTGCATTGAAACCTTGCGGAACGCCTTTAACTGCAATGTCGGCTACAGCGGCCACGAAACAGGCCTTGCAGTTTCCGTGGGTGCGGTCATGCTGGGCATCACCTCTCTGGAGCGCCACATCACCCTTGACCGTTCCATGTACGGATCCGATCAGGCAGCCAGTGTGGAAGGCGCAGGCTTGCATCAACTCTGCCGGTACACACGAATCCTTGAAGTTGCCATGGGCGATGGCAACAAGCGTATCCTGCCCGAAGAAGCCAAGGTGGCAGAAAAACTGCGTGCGCACTTGAAGGTGGATTAAAATGAACTATCTTGAATCTGTATTTTCTTCAAAAGAACTCGCCGCATTAAAAAAAGCCTGCTTCACTTTTTCTAAAAAGAGCTATGGTTCATTTGCAGAAATTCAGGACAGAGACGTCATTGTTTTTGGTGCTGGCCTGTTTGGCCAAATAGTCGTTGACATGCTATTGCGCGAAGGAATTGTTCCCAAATACTGCATTGACTCTAACCCAGCTAAAATTGGAACTCGTTATCGAGATATAAACATTCTTTCTGTTGAAACTTTGCAAAAAGAATCATATCCACTGGTCATTCTCACGTCTGCGTACGCACGAGAGATGTTTGAACAATGCAAAAAATATAAGGTTGAAACAATTCTTCCTGTTGATTTGCCGCCATCATCCATACCGGCACCGCCGGTTGGCTACCACTTTGATGAAGCAGCTGGCACGGCAGAAATTGCGGAATTGGCCTCATTACTTGATGAACAGTCTCTTTTGGTGCTCAAAAATTTTCTGGCTTTTCAGCTTACTCTTGATCTGAAGTTCATAAAAAAAATATACATCCCCGACCCATATTATGCTCCAGACATGCTTAGTATGGTAAGATACGATGTTTTTTGTGATCTTGGTGCAAGTATTGGTGATACATATAAAGATTTTTTGAAACATACAATCCCTGGGAAAACAGGGCAATATAAATATTATGCCTTTGAGCCAGATTACGATAGTTTTCTGCAGCTTCAAAATACAACAAAAGACGACACCAATGTTGTCGCATCGTTCCTCGCTATTGCGAAATCAGATGGGTTGATGGCAATTTCTGGCTCAGGAATAGAATCCAGTTTGCTTGTCTCTGATAGAGAAAACAGGCGCGAAGTCCAAGTTAAAAGTCTAGACAGTTTTTTTAAAGGGAAAAATCCTCTCCCTACAATACTCAAAGCGGATGTCGAGGGCTACGAGATGGAAGTATTAAGAGGGGCTGACAACTTAATCCGCTCACAACGGCCAGATTTAATTTTTTCTGTGTATCATAAAAAAGAAGATATATACGCCATTCCTCTCTATATTCACAGGCTCAATCTGGGGTATTCCATACATTTGCGGCAACACTCTGAGACATATGGCGACACCGTTGTTTATGCCATTGCAACTTAAACTAGAAAGAATCGGCTATCTTTTATAGATAGAGTGCCGACTAGTTTAAAAAAGTTAGAGTTTTTCCAGCGGTGACTTGAGTGGAATAGTCTCATCATCGTTACTTGAGAAACATGGCCCCTATGGGGAAAAGAACACCTCTATGATTTATCCTTTTGAAAGAAGAACAGATATTCACACGTGTCCAATATGTGCGCAAAGATGTGAAGAGCCCTTTTTCACTTTAGAGTTGCGAGAAAAAAAATTTCTTCCAGAAAAGGTTTTTTTGTATTCTTGCAAGCACTGCAATTTTGTTTTTACAGCTCCTGGTGACCAAGAATGTTATGATCGATATTATGAACACTGTGTAAATGACCAGATGACAATATCAGGTCAGCCACTTCTTGATAAAAACCGTTATGCGATTCAGATCGATACTCTTTCTCCTATTCTCGAAAGTAATTCAACGCTAAAAATTTTAGATATTGGTTGTGGAAGCGGAGGTTTAATGGAAGCTATGGAGCTCAGATTTCCTCAGCATGACTATATCGGCTGTGATGCTTGCCAACAATTTTCCATAAAACATCCTGTTTATGAATTTTCTAATATTAAAAAACATCATATAAAGTTTGATGTAGTGATTGCTTCGCATTTTTTTGAGCACCTTATAAATTTATTTCATTATGATTTAGACTCCATTCTTAATAACTCTGGGATTCTATATTTAGAAGTACCCGACGCCTCGAGATACAAAGATTTCCCCAGAAGAGAATTTCTTTATTATATAGATCGCCTTCATGTTAATCATTTTAGCGTGGAATCATTGCGTAATTTATTGAATAGAATGAACTTTGAAGTAACGCATGCGGGAATCAACCAATTTGAATATAAAGACGGAAAAGACTTCCCAGCACTTTATATTTTTGCAAAAAAACAGCGGAATTCCTCTTTTGAGCCTAAAAGTGAACAACTTGCTTTGTATACTTCTATGTTAACATATATTTCTCAAGAAAAAAGAAGAGCCTTGCTGGGAAAAAGTTTTTTTGAGAATAAAAAAATCGTTGTGTATGGCTTTGGAGACAATTTTTTTAGAGCTCGGGAAAATGGTGGGCCACTACAAGGCGTTACGATTGAAGCCATCGTTGACAAGGCATACAAGGACTTAGGGGCTAGCAAGTATGGGGCAATGTATAAGTTTATTGATTTTCAAACTGCACTTAAAGATTATAAAGACTGCCATTTCATAGTTTGTGTGTCATTTGGCTCTGAACAAATTTGTAATGAATTCAGAAAAAATAACATCATTAACGTTTCTGTGATATAAAATGAGAATCGTATGCGCCTTGCAACTTTCCTTGTAGATCAACTTGCACTCAAGAATATTGACACAGCCTTCCTCTTCACAGGCGGCATGGCCATGCACCTCAATGACGCTTTGGCGTCAGAGTTGCGGATCAATACAATTTGCTGCCACCATGAGCAGGCTTGCGCGCTGGCCGCGGAAGGCTATGCCCATGTGACCGGGAGGCCAGCCCTTGTTCAGGTCACTTCTGGTCCAGGCGCGTTGAATGCCATGACTGGCGTTTTTGGTGCTTTTGTGGACGGCCTGCCCATGATCGTCATCTCCGGTCAGTCCAAGCGCGAAACCCTGTGTGCCACTTATGGTCTTGTGGGACAGTTGCGCCAAGCCGGAGAGCAGGAAGCGCAAATTGTACCCATGGTTCGCTCTATCACCAAGTACGCGGTGTCCATCACTGATCCCACGCGTATCAGATACGAGATGGAAAAGGCCTACCACATCGCTGTTACAGGCCGACCCGGCCCGGTATGGATAGAAGTCCCCGTGGACGTTCAGGCCATGCAGGTGGATGCTGATAGCCTGCCCGGCTTCCATATGCCTGTTATTCCTCCTGCGGATCTCAGTGGGGTTGCCGGGGAGGTGGCTGCCGCCATAGCCGCTGCCGAGCGTCCTCTTCTGGTAGCCGGGCCAGGACTTCGTATGGCTCACGCGGTTGAGGATTTCCGCACTCTGGCCGAGCGGCTACACTGTCCCGTGCTTTGTGCCGGAACGCTGGACATCATTCAAAAAGGGCACCCCCTCTATGCGGGGGGAATGGGTAATGTGGGCACACGTGCGGGCAATATCAATGTGCAGAATGCCGACCTGCTCATCTTTTTGGGCGTGACCATGCACCTGACGATGACCACATACAACTGGAAGGCAATGGGCAAAAATGCCCGAAAGATTGTGATTGAATGTGACGCCAGCGAGTCTGAACGGCCGCAGTATATCGGTGATGAAACAATTGTGGCCGAAACAAAACCATTTGTGCAGGCATTGAACGTCGCCTGCGCCAACTCAGGCGTAAGCGTTGACAACGAATGGCTGGAATTCTGCCGGGAGCGGGTACGCCTGTTGCCCGTAGTTCCAGATCGCCTGCATTCGATGGACCCGCAGGGACGGATCAATCCCTACTGGTTTGCTGAAGAGCTCTTTAAGTGCCTGAAAGACGGAGACGTCGTTGTTCCCGGCAATGCGAGCGCCGGGGTTACTGCGCAGCAGGCGGGAAGCTTGCGCCCTGGGCAGAGGCTCATCGCAAACTTTGGCAATGGCCCCATGGGGATGGCTATACCGGCAGCCATCGGAGCCAGCACCGCAGCACCGGAGAAGCGTATTATCTGCCTTGAAGGTGATGGTAGCTTCATGCTGAATATGCAAGATCTGGCAACAATCAGACAGAACAATCTGCCCATCATAGTTTTTATCTATAATAACAATGGGTATATGTCCATTCGGCAGACCCAGCGCAACTTTTTCAAACGCCAACTTGGGACTGGACCTGATACTGGATTGGGCTTCCCCAACTTTGAAGGCGTGGCTTCCGC
Source organism: Desulfovibrio sp. 1188_IL3213 (assembly GCF_036763145.1). Lineage (NCBI taxonomy): Bacteria > Pseudomonadati > Thermodesulfobacteriota > Desulfovibrionia > Desulfovibrionales > Desulfovibrionaceae > Desulfovibrio > Desulfovibrio sp. 1188_IL3213. Next base: position 12,824 of record NZ_JBAIYR010000005.1, read on the forward strand.
TTTTGGGATCCCTTACCGCCGCATCAGTGGTGAGAACTGGCAGGAAGCATTGGCTATTGCCCTTGACCAAAGCGGGCCACTGCTCATTGAGGCCATGCTGGACCCGGAGCAGGGATTCGAGCCCAAGATTTCGTCTCGCAAGCTAGCGAACGGCAGTATGATCTCTCTGCCGCCGGAGGATATGTTTCCTTTTCTGGATCGGGAGGAACTGCAAAAACATCTGCTTTTCCCGCTTGGGGCGGATGAAAGCACAGATTAGCACCGCCACCCTTTTCAACAAATGTCTAGCAGGAAAAGATGATGCGCGAGATCGTCCAACATCATTGGCAAGCGCTTGTTGCGCGTTATCCGGAATGGAAGGTGGCGGAAGATTCTTTTGCCAGGGCCATGCGCATCCTTGTCGACTGCGCCAGCCAAAAAGGCAAAATATTGATCTGTGGGAATGGCGGCAGTGCGGCCGACGCCGAACATATTGCTGGAGAGTTGATGAAGGCATTCATGTTGCCACGTCCTCTCCCGCAGGATTTTCTATGCCGCGTAGAAGATACCTATCCCGCACACAAGCGGGTACTTGCCGCCCTTCAAGGCGGCATAGCCGCAATTCCGTTGGTCTCGGGAGTTTCCCTGCCCACAGCCTTTGCTAATGATGTCAACGCGGAGCTTTGCTTTGCACAGCAGGTTTATGCTTTGGCGCGTCCTGGGGATATTGTGTGGGGTATCAGCACGTCAGGCAGATCGGCGAACGTCAACCATGCCCTGCGGGTGGCACGGCTTCTCTCCTGCCCCACCATAGGTCTGTCTGGCCGCGATGGTGGGGACATGGCAGAATTGCTGGATGTGGAACTTCGTGCGCCCTCTGAGTGTACGCCGCACATTCAGGAACTTCATCTACCCATGTATCACGCGTTGTGTGCGTGTATAGAGAAACATATTTTTACTCAGTAACGCTTCGGATCCTTGGCGGCAAGACATGTTTACCGTCATTATATCAATTCATATCCAACAGTAACTTAATGTGTAGGAAGATCATGTGGCATGATATTTTCTCTCTTCAAGGGAAATGCATATTGTTGACTGGTGCTACAGGGGGCATCGGATCAGCAATATTAAATGTTTTTCTTGAAGCAGGTGCTTTTGTCCTTGCTGTTTCGCGCAACCCACCAGATAACAACCAAAATCCGAACCTGCGCTGGCTTAATTGCGATCTCTCAGATTTATCTTCCACAAAACAGTTCGCGTTAGACTTATACGAGCGCTTCGAAATTGAAGTAATTGTCAACAATGCCTGTCCCAACAATTTGCCTTCACCGCACCCATATGATTTAAAACCATACGAAATAATAAGAAAAATTGGCCTTGATGCCCCCTATATACTCTGCGGCACTCTTGCGCCTTCAATGGCGGAACGCCATAAAGGAAGCATCATAAATATAACAAGTATTAATGCCGAAGCTGCATGGCCCGCCAATCCGGCATATCAGGTAGTAAAAAGTGGATTGAAAATGCTTACAAAAGCCCTAGCGCGAGATTACGGCGCATACGGGATAAGAGCAAATAACGTATGCCCAGGATATGTGCATACAGCGATGACGAACAGCTCTTTTACTTCAGAAGAAAAGTATAAGGAACGTTGCGCAAAGACCATGCTGGGGCGATGGGGCTTGCCAGAAGAAATCGCCAGAACATGCCTTTTTTTAGCGTCTGATGCAGCATCTTATATAACAGGAACTGACGTGATTGTGGATGGCGGCTGGTTAGCAAAAGGTCTATAGATAGTGAGGGTTTATCCATGTTCTTAGCAGGATTGTCAACAATTAATATTGAACTGACCAGCAGGTGCAACAAAAATTGCTGGATGTGCGGCAGGCGCAAGGTTGACAGAGACTACCCAGATCTGGCGCTAGATTACGGAGACATGGATTTCGCGCTGTTACAGCGAATTGCGCCGCAAATTCCTGAAGGTATTACCGTTCAATTTCACCGCGATGGTGACGCTCTGATGTATCCCCGTTTTGGTGATGCAGTCAGCCTTTTTCAGAATCATATCCGCAATATTGTCACTAATGGGAAACTCCTTGTGGAAAAGGCTGACGAGATTATTGACAACCTCGAAACCCTTTCTGTCTCTATTTTCGAAGGCGATGAAGAAGCTGAAAATCAGCGGGAGATTATTGGGCAATTTTTAGCTTTGAAAAAAGACCACAAGCCGTTTGTCACTCTTCGCCTCATCGGCAATGTTGATCCGGCTCCATATGAAGGTTTTAATCAACTCTTTGTGCGTAGAGTCCTGCACGCACCCATGGGAAGTTTTAACTACGTTAAACGATCCCCCACAATCCCTGAAGTTGGGATTTGTTGGGATTTTTTGGGCCACCCCTGTATTAATCGCAAGGGTGATGTCTCTATTTGCGTGCGTTTTGATCCTGAAAGACTTGGAGTGCTGGGTTCGCTGTACGAGCAAAGCCTGGAAGAAATCTGGAATGGTCCCCGACGCGCTACCTGGAAGCAGTTGCATGTGGCCGGCAGAAGGAATGAAATTCCTCTTTGTGCCCGGTGCGAATTCTGGGGGGTGCCCACAGCGCCTTAGAGAGATGAAGGCGGCACCAAACAGTTGGCATTAGTAATCTGATATTTCATCAGGCTACTAATGCCAATTGTCAATAGTTAAATACAATCTCTTCAGTGCAGGCGCAGATGGCATGATATACAGGCAGATGAAGCTCCTGCACGTCCGGAGTGTTTTCTGCAGGCACACGCAACTCCACATCCACCAGTGATGCCATTTCACCACCGCTCTTGCCTGTCAAACCCAGCGTGTGGCAGCCCAGCACCTTTGCCATTTTCAGCGCAAGGTTCACATTGCGCGAATTGCCGGATGTGCTGATTCCCCACACCACATCTCCTGGCTTTGCCAATCCCAGTACTTGCTGGGCAAAACACAAATCGCCGGCGACATCATTGGCAAAAGCTGTGGGCAGCGAAACACCCGAAACCAGAGAGATGGCGGGTATCCCCCTTTGAAGACTTGAAAGATCAAGCATATCACAAGAATATTGCTGACGAATTTTTTCAAGCAACACGCTATCCAAAGGTCGCGGCTTCAAAAAGGCTTTCATAAGCTCACCGACAATATGTTCGGCATCTGCTGCGCTGCCACCATTGCCACAAATTAGAATTTTCCGCCCTTGTGTATAACAATTGACCAGCATAGTGATGGCGGCATTGAAGCTTTGCTCCACCACATGTAGTCCCTGATACTTGCGTATCATATTGCTCAGGTGTGCTTCAATTATTGTTTTCATGTCGGATTCATCTCTCTGTATTTTCGGATGAGGTGTACGCTAGCTTCTATACGTATACTTGTCAAAGGGCATAGGCTGGTGTAATCCATAAAAAACTTGAGAGGATTCCAATGGGCAATATGAATGAGATTTGCTCCTCATATAGCGGGCGCCGTGTACTTGTTACTGGTTATAACGGTTTCAAGGGAACATGGCTTTGCTTGTGGCTCAAACTTATGGGGGCAGATGTTCTTGGCATAGGCAACGACCTGCCCAGTACCCCCAGCATGAATGAAGCTGTCGCCGCAGACGACCTTGTGCGAGGCATGCGCATTGACATCAATGATTATACAAAACTGGCGCAGGTTGTTGCTGACTTCAAGCCAGAGGTTGTTTTTCATCTGGCTGCGCAGGCCTTGGTGCGTCCGTCGTACGAAGACCCACTGGGCACGCTTTCTACCAATATTATGGGCACGGCCCACGTGCTGGAAGCCTGTCGCCATACCCCTTCCGTGCGTTCCATTGTCATTGTGACCAGTGACAAGTGCTACCGCAATAACGAGTGGGTATGGGGCTACCGCGAAAACGACCCCATGGGAGGGCACGACCCTTACAGCGTCAGCAAGGGCTGCGCGGAACTTGTCACCACTTCCTATATCAAGTCTTTCTTTCCACACGAAAAATATGGGCAGACGCACCATGTGGCCGTGGCTTCGGCCCGCGCGGGTAACGCCATCGGCGGTGGAGACTGGGGCAAGGATCGGCTGATTCCTGACTGCGTTAGAGCATTGCACGCCAATACGGCCATCCATATCCGTTACCCCACAGCCGTGCGCCCGTGGCAACACGCGTTGGAGTGCCTGAGCGGCTACCTCATGCTGGGGGCAAAACTGCTTGAATATGGCCCCAAATTCGGTTGCGGCTGGAACTTTGCTCCCATCGACATGGGCGATGTCTGGCCCGTAGAGCGCGTGGTAAAACGCATTTGTCGGCTGTGGGGCAATGGGACATATGCAGTGGACAAGGGGGTGCAACCCCACGAGGCGCATATGCTCTGCCTTGACTGCACAAAGGCCAATATTGAGCTGGGTTGGCGCCCCCGATACACTGTGGCTGAGGCGCTGGAACAGACCACAGCGTGGTACCGGGCGTGGGCAGAAAATCCAGACCCTGCACATATGCGACAAGTTACTCTAGACCAGATAAGCGCATACGCCAACAAACCCGAAGATAATGCACAGGACGAATCCCATGAGCGATCCTAAAGAACAGGCATTGCGTCAGGCCGTACTTGATGCGGCCGCGCAATATACAGAGTATGCTCACGCCCAAAAAACCTTTGAAGCCGGGCAGAGCTCTGTGCCCGTCTCCGGCAAATGCCTGGGCTCAGAGGAAATGCGCAACCTGGTGGACGCCTCGCTGGACTTGTGGCTCACCACCGGGCGTTACAATGACGCCTTTGAAAGCGCGTTTGCGCAAAAGCTGCAGCGTAAATATTCTCTGACGTGCAACTCTGGTTCTTCTGCCAATCTTCTCGCCATATCCGCTCTTTGCTCTCCTCTGCTCAAAGGACGCCGGCTCAAGCCAGGGGATGAAGTCATCACCGTTGCCGCGGGCTTTCCCACCACGGTTGCCCCCATAGTGCAAAACGGCCTTATTCCGGTATTTGTGGATGTGACAGCACCCACCTATAATGCAGTACCCGAGCAGGTGGAAAAGGCCGTTGGCCCCAAAACAAAGGCCATCTTTCTTGCGCATACCCTGGGCAATCCCTTTGACATCGCAGCCGTGAAGGCCGTGGCAGACCAGCATGACCTGTGGTTCATTGAAGACAGTTGCGACGCGCTTGGCTCCAGCTACATATTGAACGGCGAAGAAAAGCCATGCGGCAGCTTTGGGCATCTGGCCACGTTTTCCTTCTACCCCGCACACCATATAACCATGGGTGAAGGCGGGGCTGTGGTGTGCGACGACCCATTGCTCTGGAAGATCGTTCTTTCCATGCGAGATTGGGGGCGTGATTGCTGGTGCGCTCCCGGCTGTGACGACACCTGCAAAAGCCGCTACGTGCGTCAGTACGGGCAACTTCCTCCGGGCTATGACCACAAATACGTTTATTCGCATCTGGGCTACAATCTAAAGCTCACGGACATGCAGGCAGCCGTGGGGCTGGCACAGCTCGTAAAACTGGACACCTTCACCGAGGCAAGGCGGCGCAATTTTGCGCTATTGCACGCAGCCCTGGCCGACCTTGACGGCGGCCCCTTTATCTTGCCGCAGCCCACGGCAGCAAGCAAACCATCCTGGTTTGGTTTTTTGCTGACCCTGCACCCCAGCTACGACAGACCATCAATCTTGCAAAAGCTGAACAAGAAAAAAATTGGCACGCGCCTGCTTTTTGCTGGCAACATGACACACCAGCCGTGCTTTGAAGGCGTCCCCCACCGCATCGCAGCGCCCCTCACGGGTACTGATACTATCATGAATCATACATTCTGGGTGGGGTGCTACCCTGGTCTCGACGAAGAGCAAATGAACTACATTGCTCATGCAATCAGGAAAGTGCTGTGACGAAATACCGCATGCCAAAACTCACTCTGATACTAGCAGTCCATAATGGTGGCAAATCCTTTCAAGAATGTCTTGAAAGCATTATCCCCCACCTTCACTGCATTGATTCTCTTTTTGTTTCCATTAACAAAGGCAGCGCCCAAGAGGATGACGTTGTCACGTGGAAGAATTTTTTGCAGCAACAGCCTGATGTTCAGCATACCTGCCTGATTCAAAAAAAATTTTTATCAGCCAAGCAGCATGCAGCAATAATATACCCCAAACTTCTTGAAACATATAAAGGCATGGAGGATATATATTATTTAATCCTTTGCCATGATGATATGCTCATGCCTAACTTTTCAGAAACAGTGAAAGACATTCTTCCAAAACTGAACGCACAAACGACAGTAAATCCCGCACGGGCGTTTTATAAAGATACCTTTTCCAAAGAAAACCATACCTTTACGTTCTACGGCTTGCTCGCCCATCAAGATGGAATATCAAGAGAAAACTTTATCTCCGCAGACATTGATAGAAACTATATCACCAACATCAGCGGGATTATCCTTCACAGAACGGTTTATGAAAATGCTATGAAGTGGTGCCTGCGAACAGTGTACGGCTATAGGTCAGAATATTTGTTGCTTGCCTCAAAGGGTGTAAAAAAAATCATGGGTACACAAGAACCCCTCGTGGGAATACGCTTGCACAGCGCATCAGGAAGCAGCCTGGCCCCAACGTGGAAGATTCGCATAGATGAGTATATCTATCTTTTATATATGTATTTTACTACAAATGATCCTTTTTTACGCGAAAAGTTGCGTCGACGCTGCACCATTGTTGGACTGGCCGCAAATCCGGTGAAAGAATTGGCCTTCCAGTTTTATAAACGTGTGCTCAAAAAAATCCTTCCCAAACATGTCCTTACGCTCCTGAAAAGCAGGTTGCAGCAATGGCGCTGATAAAAACATTCAATTTTCACAGACAGCTTACGGGCATGCTGCCCCAAATGGGTGACACCACTTTTGGCAATTTTTTGTTTTATCCGGGAGTTGCGCTGGCGGAGCGACTTCATTCGCATGGATATAGTTATACGGCAGCTGATGATTTTGATATTGCCGTTTTTTGCGACCTGGATCAGGAACTGCTTGAATATGCCAAATCTCTGCCACAAAAAATAAAAAAGATCCTGGTTCTGGCAGAATCTCCTGCGTATTGCCCTTTCCCCCACCAGCCGCATGTTTTAATGGATAGCATATGGAACCACGTTCTCACATTTAGCAGAGAAATACACTGCAGAAATATTACATACTATGACATCCCAGTTACAGGGATACAGTGCCCCATCAGCCCGCTAACGCCTGTCCATGGCGCACAGGATAAAGGTGTCTTTATTGCCAGATACAAACATGACGCCATTGGCAACTCCCTCCAAAGGAATGCCCTGGCGCTTCAGGCGATGGATAATGACGATATTGAGGCCTTTGGAGGGGAGTGGCCGCCGCACAAAAACTATGGCGGCAAAACTGCGGACAAGCTGCGTACTATTTCCCAATACAAATATTCCGTTATTATTGAAAACGCCAAATACAGCGGATTTGTGACCGAAAAAATACCTGAAAGCATCCTCGCAGAAAGGCCGGCTCTTTATTTCGGCGACTGCATTCACGCACGCCGCCGTTATGGCGAAACGTTTGTGTGCATGGAAGACGTCACATATGAAGCTTTTTTGGCAGCCCGAGCAGCATTGCTTGCAAATTACACATATTATTATGACCAATGCCTGCAAGAAAAATCGCGTTCACCACAGTGGATTGAATCTTTTATAGAAGCCATGCTGGGTGCAATTTTACAATCGCAACAGGCAGTGTAAAATATGACAATTATCATCAGGGTTACGACTGACAAGGTAGCATGATATGCGTGAAAATAAACTAATAGTTTTATGTTCGTTTTGTAAAAAAATCCTTCGTCCCTGCTGGAGAGCTTTTGTTCATACTAAAAATTTTTTGCAAGCACTCCTTTGTTGTGTCCAAAATCCCTCAATACTAAAAGAAAAAATAGTGATCGTGAGGGTAGATGGCGGCCTTGGCAGCCAAATGGGGCAGTATCTTTTAGGGCAGGCAATAAAAAAGCAGACCGGACTTCGTATTAAATATGACGTCTCATGGTTTAAAAAAGACGGATATGATTTGAACAAACAATACCGAAGAGATTTTACTCTTACTAAAGTATTTGAGGACTTAAGTTTTGATGAAGCCAGCCGGGAAGAATGCAAGGTGTATCGTTGTTTTTATGATTATGAGCTTAAAGACTGGTTTGCATATAATGAAGAAGTTATTACATCAAATGACAAAAGATATCTTTCTGGGTACTATGCGCACCCAAGCTACCTGCAATGCTTTGATAATAAGTGGTATGAGATATTCAAATTTAATAAAAATATAATTTTTGAAAATAGCGCCATTGCGGAAAAAATCAAGGCTTCAAAAAATTCTGTAGCGGTGCATGTTCGTCGGGGAGACTTTATCGGAACCCCCGCGGATGTTGCCACGATAGACTATTATACTAAGGCTCTAAAAGAAATTACCGCCATCTTTAGTACCGTCACCATATTTATTTTTTCTAATGATATAGAATGGGTAAAGATGAATTTCCCTCGAATGGAAAATATATATTTTGTTGATGCAAACGACAATGACAAGGGCTATAGCGATTTGTATTTGATGTCTTTGTGTGAAAACTTTATTGTTGCAAATTCATCATTCAGCAGTGCAGCGTCACAATTATCCACAAATACATCAAAATATATTTTCTATCCTTTTCTTATTAACTGCGATCGCCTAAGCGGAAGAGCTACTATAGCAACTGCTCCTCGCCCAAGTAATTGTAAAAGAGTGCTGTATGAAATTTAACTCTGTGGTCTATCCAGTTGTGGCGCTGTAGTATGTGTTATGCCACCCTGTGGAGGGCATAAAGTTTACTGCTATAGCTTTGCGTTTTTCTATCTACATACGTTCCCAAGCAGTACGTTTTTATAAATTGAATCTCTCATTGAGGATCACACATGTCAGAAGCGCCTCTGATCAGCGTTGGCATATTGAGCTATAATCGGCCGGATACCATTGGTGCGGCGATAGAAGGTATCATTTCGCAAACATACCAGAATCTGGAAATACTCATTGCCGACAATGCCTCACCAGACCCGCGAGTTGATGCAATCATACGATCTTACGCCGAACGGGATGCGCGCATTCAATACACCCGACACAAAGAGAATGGTGGGCCCTACTATAATGGGTCTTTTCTGCGCAATAGCTATTCTGGGCAATATTATCTGCATGCTTCAGACGATGATGTATACTACCCCACGTTTATAGAAAAAATGTATGCGCTGCATCAGCAGGGGGACTATGCCTTGGCTGCCGCGCAACCTGAATGTTATGACATGCACAGTGGCCGCCGGTTTGACAACATTCGCATCCCTGACGGGTTCTTTCAGGGCACGCGTGAAGAAAACTTTTTTCAATTTCTTACATTGCACCACTGGTACAGGCTCAAAGGGCCCACTCTGCTTTGGGGTTTATACAAAAGGTCGGCCGAGCCCGACCCGAATGATCATGTTTTTGGGCTGTTGAAAAGTGATGTAGACAACTTCGGCACAGACATGAGTTGGGTTTTACACACCATAGCTCACGGCAATGTTATTTTTTCCCCCGAGGTGCTGTGGCTGCGTCAGGAGAGGTTTTACTGGGGGCCGGGGCATGAGCCCTGGATGCGCACCCCCTACGAAAGCTTCAAATACGCTTTGAAGAAAAATTACAAGTTTTTACGCTATTATATGCGTTTTTTACCGGGAAAAGACAAAAAATTTCTGGTGAGTTGCGACATCTACTTTATGATCATTAACAAGCTCGTGGAAATGTACGGCTTTGACAAGAGCCGTGCTGAGGCGATTCTGCGCGAACACCGTAAAGAACTTATCTGCCTTTTAACGTAATTGGGATCCATGAATATCATTATAGATGGACACTCTCTCAACGTCATAGGGGGCATTGAACGAGTTGTCTGTGATTTGGCTTCTGCCCTGACAACTCGGGGGCATCAGGTCTATGTTTTCATTTCAGAACCCCTGCCAGCCAATCTTATGTATCCTGTGGATGAAAGGGTACATTTTATCGTATACACACATAACGGCAGGCAAGGGCACCTTGCCAACTTTCGCCAACAGGTTCTGTCGTGTTCCCCTGATGTTTGCATCTCTCCTGCCGCAGATCGCCGCCACCTCCCTTGGTGCGTGGCCCTGTGGGACAGTGGCGTCCCTCTGGTCATTTCCGAGCACAGCACCCCTGAAGATGTCGAGGGCCGCATCTGGAACCGTGCGGAAAGGCTGGCAGTTATGGCTGCCGCCGATGCCATTCATATGCTTCTGCCTTCCTGCCTGCCGAGCCTGCCAGAATGTTTACGCGGCAAGGCGCGTGTAATCCCCAATGCCGTCAGCTTGCCAGTATTACCACGACAGCCCAAAGATCACCTTACAATAGTGAGCATGGGACGCCTTGAGCGTGACAAGCAGAATCATATTCTTATAGACGCCTTTGCCATGCTGGCCCACGATTTTCCACAGTGGCATCTGGAGATATGGGGGGCGGGGCCGGAACAAAAACGGCTGCAGAAACAAATACAGCGATTAAGTATCGGAAAAAATACGCATATTTGCGGGCGCACAACCAGGCCAGAAGAGTGCTACGCACTGGCTGACGTGATGTGCCATCCCTCGAGACATGAAGGATTTGGGCTGGTAGTCGTAGAAGCCATGGCTGCTGGCCTGCCTGTGGTGGGTTTTGCCCAATCCCCGGGTGTCAATGCCTTGATCCTGGACGGGCAAACAGGCCTGCTGGCGCCGGAAATGACTGCGGAAAGTCTGGCCGGGGCTTTGCGAACTCTGATGCAAAGCGCTGTCATAAGAGAAAAAATGGGGAACAAAGGCAGAGAAGCGGCCACTCCCTATACACCCAAAATAGTTTATGATGCCTGGGAAGTATTGCTGAAAGACGTTATTCGGCGCAAAGGAAAGACTAACTTGCGAGAAACGGCTTTCAATCTTCAGAATCACGATGATCCTGAGCAGCAGAAGAGGCTTCACCTGCTGCGACGCTGCATGGCACGACCCAACGTGTTGGTGGCGGATGGAAAGCCACTGCGACGGCTTGTTTTTTCGTCCCCATGGCTAACCCGGCGGTTGCGCCCTTTTTATAGCTGGTTCAAAAGCCTATGGCCTTGATTCAGTAAAGGCATATCAAGAGCACTCGCGGCCTGCCGGCACGTGACGCTGCGCAGCCACAGAAGCAAGCTGCGCCGCCTCCTGGAAGGCGACAGGACTTAGGTAAAAAGCTCTCACTCCGACATAAGCGCACACATAAGTTTTTTCAGGCGCTCATGAAAAGCATTGTGACTATATCTTGATACCGCAAGCATATGACTGTGGTGGCATTGGCCAAGGAGATCTGTAGCTGACTGCGCCCGCAGATTTTCAATCATGGGTATAAGTTCTTCATCTGAATTGAAGCTGGCTAACTGTAGGTTTTCCGCGACATCCTCCAGTGCGCCCAGGCGGCGCACCAGTACAAGACATGAGAGCGCGGCCATCTGTAAAGGAACAAGCGGAGCAGCCTCAAAACTGTGCCTAGGTGTGCTTTCTGGACAACGCGAAGGCACAAGACAGACTTGCAAGCCAATCTCACGCACCTTATGGGGCAGATCTTCCACCCACCCGTAAAAATGCACATTAGCCGGGCTTTCACGGCGCAGTGCAGCATCAAAATTCTCTGAAGAAAACGCTGCATCGCCCAATACATGAAACTCCATATCTGGAAACCGCCGCGCAAGAGCTGGCAGAACATCCTGCCCCTTTTCTGCTGACACCCTGCCCACAATGCCCACATGCCGCAAGGGGCGGCCAGAGAAGCTGTCTTCAAAAGCTGTTTCTGAGAAACGGTCATCCAACCCATTTTCCACCAAGCGCACCCGAGGAGAAGCAAAAGCGGCGTCATAGCGTACCAATTCGCGTTGAATGAAATCGGACGGCACCACAATGGCCTTGGTACGTCGCCGCCCAAGAAAAATGCGGAACAGCTTTTTTTCCATTGTGCCGTGATTGAGATGGATGTGGCAGACCGCTTGCTTGCCCAAGAGCATCTCCGCCAGCAGGGCCACGGGCAGCAGCCGGTTGCCGTTGACATAAATCAGGTCTGCGGAACGTAACATCGTGAAATTTTGTAAAAAAACTACTAGATCAAGCATTGCAAGTCGGAGAACATCCACAATACTTTTCTTGCCCTGCGTCAAAGCGCAGGACGGAATACGCCGAACTTCAACGCCCAGAGCCTCAAGCTTGTCAGCGCAGGGACCTGCGGGAATCAGCACTGTTACTGCAAACCTGCCCGACAGCGCGGCCCTGACAAGTTCCAGAAGAACCTGTTGCCCGCCGCCCAGTTGCCCGTATTGATCGAAAAAAATAATCTTTTTCATATTGTCAAAGCTTCAATAGTTCGCGGTTCATAATATTTCAGTTTTATGGGCAGGCGAGACTTCTTTCACCCGAACAGGACAATAATCCGTATCGTCTACTGGGTCACATAATCTGGCCACCCACAAAGCAGTTCTATGCAATTGACGCGCGCCACACCTGAAAGTAGTGTATGTCAATGGGCTTGGCGTCATGTTGTCATCCTCGCCTTCCAGAAGCAAGAGGTAACAGCCAATGATTATCCTCCACGCCGCGCAGACGGAGATGGGATTTCTGCTTTGGGGCGAGAGTTCGCCAGCCTCTGCAGTATCTTCCGCTCCTTCTTCCGATGTTGCTGCGATGGTGGACACAGCCCTGGCACTCTCCCCGAAGCGCACATCCGGGAAAAAAGCCGCAATCCCCTTCTCGTCCGCCACTTTTCCCACCCCTTCTCCGTTTGACGCCGGGCAGGCCGCTCTTGATGCAATTCTGACCGAGCATCTTGGCCTTTCTCCAAACGGTGCACGCCCGTTTGAGGCCATGGCCTGGCTGCCGTCCTCCAAGTCTGGCCCCGTGCCTTCGAATCGGCTCCTCCACGATGTGAAGTACGCTGGCAAAACAGTGCATCTCCGCCCCTGGCGCGTTTCAGCCACACAGCTTGATGCCCGGGAAGCCGCAACTGTTCTGGCAAATTGCACGGGCAAGCAAACTCTCGCCCGTGGCGTTCTTTTGGGGCATGACCTGGCGTATTGGGCCGAAATGCTCAGGTTTGCCGGCGCTCTTGTTGCCAGGCAGCGTTATCTGCCCGGAGTGCGGATGGTCGACGGCCATTACCGCGCCGTATGGGAACCGGTGATAACTGCGGAGGATCAGCCACGCTTCGCCGCTTTTGCCTCCGCCATGCCCCCATCGGCCAGAGCCTTGACCAAGTCTGACGACAAAGCGCCGCCTTCCACCGCCGCCGCTTCTGTGCTGCGCGCTTTTTTGATTGACATGGTGGACGCCCTTGTCCGCTCCGCCATACCGCAAGCACTGTCGAATAAGAAGAACCAGGCCAGCACTTCCGGCACATTACGGGCATCATGGTCGCAGCCCGCAGCGGAGAGCGTGCATGACGCCTGGCTGGCCGCTCTGCGCTCGCCAGATGGTCGCATAGACTGGCCCCAAAAGGACGTGGAAGGCCTGAAAAGCACCCTTGCCCGTTGGAAACGCCCCATAACGGTGTTGTCCAAATCCCCGGTGCGGCTCTGCTTCAGGCTCGAAGAGCCCGTAAATGACGACGCGGCCCTGGGCAATGCTCTCCCTGTCTCTCCGCCGGAGGGCGATTCCGCCTGGCGGGTTTCCTATCTCCTGCATCCGCATGACGACCGCAGTCTCCTGCTCCCCATACGGGATCTCTGGTCAGGTCCCAAAAAACGTGCTTCGATAGTGAAGCATCTGGGCGCAGATGCCAGGGAGTATGTGCTTTCGGCGCTCGGTCAGGCTTCCGGCATTTCGCCGGAGATTGCGGCCAGCCTCAAGGATGCCGCCCCCGAAGGCTACAGTCTGGACGTTCAGGGCGCGCACAGTTTTCTGACGCACACGTCCCTGGCTCTGGAGCAGGCCGGGTTCGGCGTCATGCTGCCTTCGTGGTGGACCAGCAAAGGCGCGAAGCTCCGCCCGGTCATTCAGTCCAGGGCGGCGTCCCCCAAACTCCGCTCTTCAAGCGGTCTTTCCCTTGACACCATTGTGGAATTTGACTGGCAGGTTTCGCTGGGCGGAGAGCCTATAACCTATAAAGACCTTCTGGCTCTGGCCCGGCTCAAGGTTCCTCTGGTGCAGGTGCGGGGGCAGTGGGTGGAGGTCAATAGCCAGGAGATTCTGGCCGCCGCTGATTTCTGGAAGAAAAACAGCAAGAATGCCGCCCCGGCCCGGGATATTCTCCGCATGGCCCTTGGCGGTGAGGATGCCCCCCAGGGATTTGCCTTTGGCGGTGTGCAGAGTTCGGGCTGGCTCAGCGAGTTGCTCGACCAGTTGGAGGGCCGGACTCCCTGCGCGGAATTGCAGCCCCCGGCGGAGTTTGGCGGAACTTTGCGGCCCTATCAGGCGCGGGGATTTTCCTGGCTCGCCTTTTTGCAGCAATGGGGCCTGGGGGCCTGCCTGGCCGATGACATGGGCCTGGGAAAAACCATCCAGACCCTGGCCCTGCTGCAAAGATTATGGTCTTCCGGCAAAAAGATGCCCAGCCTGCTCATCTGTCCCACATCGGTTGTCAACAACTGGGCCAGAGAAGCGGAAAAATTCACTCCCGAACTGCCGGTCATGGTGCATCACGGGCTTGAGCGCAAAAAAGGAGCGGCCTTCAGGCGGCTTGCGTCCGCGCAGGCGCTGGTCATCTCAAGCTATGGGCTTCTCCAGCGGGATGTGGAGGTACTGAAGGAAATTGCCTGGGGCGGCGTCATTCTGGATGAGGCGCAAAATATCAAAAACCCCGGAACAAAACAGGCCAGGGCCGCCAGGGCAATACCGGCGGCGTACCGCATAGCCCTGACGGGAACGCCGGTGGAAAACAACGTCGGCGACCTGTGGTCCCTTATGGATTTTCTCAATCCGGGCCTTCTGGGCAACCAGCAAGAATTCCGCAAGCGTTTCTTCATGCCCATCCAGACCGGACGCGATCCCGAAGCCGTCACAAGGCTGAAGCGCCTTACCGCGCCCTTCCTCCTGCGCCGCCTCAAGACAGACACATCCATCATTTCCGACCTTCCCGACAAGGTGGAAATGAAAGAGTTTTGCCCGCTGACCAGGGAGCAGGCGTCGCTGTATGCCGCTGTGCTTGAAGATCTCAAGCGTACGCTATACGAGGTGGACGGCATCCAGCGCAAGGGTGTTATTCTTGCGACCCTGGCCCGGCTCAAGCAGGTATGCAACCACCCCGCCCACTTCCTTGGCGACAATTCGGCCATAGACGGGCGCTCCGGCAAGCTCGCCCGCCTTACTGAAATGCTGGAAGAGGTTCTGACCGTGGGCGACAGAGCCTTGATATTCACCCAGTTCAGGGAAATGGGCGACATCCTCAGGGCGCATTTGCAGGACACCCTCGGCAGAGAGGTACTTTTTCTGCACGGCGGCGTGACACGAAAGGCGCGCGACCGGATGATTGAACGCTTTCAGGATGATGCCCAGGCCCCTCCGATTTTTATTCTTTCACTCAAGGCCGGTTCTACCGGGCTTAACCTCACTGCGGCAAACCATGTGTTTCACTATGACAGATGGTGGAACCCGGCGGTGGAAAATCAGGCCACGGATCGTGCCTTCAGAATCGGCCAACACCGCAATGTGCTCGTGCATAAATTTGTCTGTAGCGGTACGCTGGAAGAAAAGATTGATGCCATGATTGAGCGCAAGAAAGAAATTTCCGACGCAGTGGTAGGGGTTGGCGAGGCATGGTTGACAGAACTGTCCAACCAGGAACTTCGGGATTTGTTCGCGCTGCGGGAAAACGCTCTGGAGCATTTCAACTTTGAAAAAGTTTAAATGCTCCAACGCTGCACACGAGTGCATCGCGCCGCAACGCGGCGTGGATTCTGCCGAAAATCGCATTTTTCGGCAGAATGACAACTTTGAGAATGTACATTCTCAAAGTTGATATACTCTAGAGGGGTAAACATGGCCTGGTATCCTGAATATGGCGGCTTTCCTCCATCGCAAGCCCGCGAGGTCAAGGGGGGCATCAAGTCCCAAAGCCGGCGCGGCGGCTTTGGGCAAAACTGGTGGGCCAAACGCTGGATTGAACTTATTGAAAGCTTCGGGCTGGGGGCAAGGCTGACCCGTGGGCGCGCTTATGCCCGCAAAGGGCAGGTCGTGTCCATACAAATGGAAAAAGGCTGCATCTCCGCCAAAGTGCAAGGTTCACGGGCCAAGCCGTATACTGTCACCATGCGGGTCAAGCCTCTGGAGGCTGATGCGTGGGTCACCATCGGCCATGCGCTGTGCAAGGAGGCCCTTTTTTCCGCCGCTCTCTTGTCCGGTCAGATGCCGCAACAGATTGAAGAAGTTTTCAAAAAGGCCAAACTGTCGCTTTTTCCGGCAAAGAAGGATGATTTTACAACCGACTGCTCGTGCCCTGACTGGTCAAATCCGTGCAAGCATATTGCCGCTGTTTACTACCTTGTGGCAGAGGAATTTGATCGGGATCCTTTTTTACTGTTCAGACTTCGGGGCATTGAGCGAGAGGCCCTCCTGGAACTGCTGGGGACTGGCGCGAGCGATGCCGAAACCGATCTGGATGCCAGGCAGGAAGGGCCTGAATCGCTCCCCGGCAATCCTGTACAATTTTGGGGCCACTGCATAACGCCGATTGAACTTGGAGCAGTCATACTTCCCGCTGTTGCCGCCGCCCTGCCCCGAAGGCTTGGCGGTATCTCTTTTTGGCAGGGAAATGAAGAATTTATAGGCACGATGGTGGGCGTATACGGTGCGGCAAGTGATGTGGGGCTCAACTGCGCCATAGGTCACAACATCGGGGAAGAAATTCCACAAGCGGAGTAGGTTCTTCTCACTCGGCAATGACGATTTTGATAGCGGGCAAGGATTTCAATGTGTTTTTTGGGGGGCGTGACCACGTTGCACAACGAAACCGAATTTCGCACAAACGCTGCTGTGCGCAATTTTGTCTCAATGCCCCTATAATTGCCAGACGTTTCGGGCATCGCACAAACGCTTTTGTGCGCCGCACAGCTTAAAAACCACAATCACAAAATGTGGATTCTTCTGTTGCCTTTATGTACCGGTCTTCCTGATTCCCACGGCCTTCCCACGCGGAAGGGGCGAATCCATTTCCGGGCCATCCAAAAAGGGAATGGGCGGGAAGATGGGAGGAAAAGCGCGCATTATGACCGCCCCTTGGACTTTTTGGTCTCCTCGTCCTGGGCCTGGGCGTATTCAAGGGCAACATCGTCTTTAAAGGAAGCGGCCGCAATGTTCCCATGACGAAGGGCACCGGCAACGCCTACGCGTAACCGTTGGACATGGGACATAGCGGCCGCCCATACAGATACAACCCAAAAGGGAACAGCAAGGGGGCTCCCCCAGACTTGGGGGCTATTTGGGGGCAAAGTGAGATAATACAAAAAACAAAACGGGCCAGCGAAGGAATAAACCTTTGCTAACCCGTTGCTTTTCTTATGGTGCCGAAGGGGAGACTCGAACTCCCACTCCCTTGCGAGAACTAGACCCTGAACCTAGCGTGTCTACCAATTCCACCACTTCGGCGCGAAGATTGATTTACCCGAACAGGGCATGCTTGGCAAGCTTTTTTTCGCTATGATCTAGGCACTGTAGTCACGAGATTGTTTAGATTTGCTTTTTCTGTCATACTCTTCGCACAGCGAGGTGATTATGACAACTCCAGCACATCGGCGACATGACATTTCTGATGAGGTATGGGAAAAGCTTG
>NZ_JBAIYR010000006.1:0-28908 GCF_036763145.1 Desulfovibrio sp. 1188_IL3213
GCTGACGCCCACCAGAATGTCGCGCGGCGGGACGGCAGACGAAGAGGCGGGTACGGCAGCGCGCCTGTCCGGCTGTTCTGCCCAAGCGGATGGGGATATGGCGCTTGTCATTGTTGTTCTCCCTGTTGCTTGCATACCTGACAAGCGGTCTGCACGCAAACGAGCCAAAGGCGGGAGTTGTCCCCAGGACGGTACGGCGGAAGGCGAACGAAGAAATCTCGCCGTCGGGCTGGAGAATGTGCGCTGCCCGGGCCTCGCCCATATCGCGGCCATATCGCGGCCGGGTCCGCCCGACACGTTACGCGTACTTTTGCGCCCTTGACAGGGAGGGCGAGTCGGCATATCAAGACAGTTCTTATGCGCCCGTAGCTCAGCCGGATAGAGCGTTGGCCTCCGGAGCCAAAGGTCGTGCGTTCGAATCGCGCCGGGCGCGCCATTAAATTTAGGCATTTACAGGAATACACTGTAAGTGCCTTTTTATTTTTCCAACCCTATTTCCAACCTTTTTGCGGAAAATGGATACGGCTCCATGCAATTCTATAGCACATTGTTGGCACGTCCGGTAACCCCATGAATGAACCAGCGCCCTGAAATTTGCGCTTACAACAGATGGAAGGACATACGACACTTACCGTTTGGCCTGCTGTGATTGCGATAATCATCCCTCGCAGTAGTCGATCAGCCAATCCGCCGCTATTCACTTGTGGAACGCCCATGTTGCGTCCTGGCCTGCCTATAGCCCTACTGTCAAAAAACGAAAGCTGAAATAGGTATGCAAGGCGGGAAACGGGGATTTCCCCGCTTCCCGCCCGCAATTTCTACCTGCCTTCGCTTTCCGGCAGGGCCAGCTTATCCTGCTCTTCCACGGCGCCACTCCCATCTTTCCGGGCATCCAGTGCCACGGCTACGCCCGCCGCAGTGAATACCCCTGCGGCACCAGCCACCTCGCCACCAATGAATGTCCAAGTCTTGCTCATGAATATTCTCCTTTTCAGTTGCATAAATGCAGGAGGCGGGCTAACTCCCGCCCCTATGTGCCTGTTAATGGTTAGTCGTCCCAGTTTTCTTTGATGACCTGCAGTACAGCGATGGCAACAGGTATCCATGCAAGTGGGTTCATACTGCCTCCTTGGGTGTCAGCAGCGCGGGATGCGCCGCCGTTTGTGTGTGAGAATTGCACGGAGCGCCCGGTACAGATTCCAGTGGCAAAAGTCTGGTGGCACCATCATGAAGCCCCTCCCTGCAGAAGCGCATCCTGAAGCACACTAAACATAGCGGGTACCAGGTCAGGCAGATCATTGATGACCCGACTCGTCTGCGGCAGCAAATGAGCGATATGTTCATCGCGGATGCCAAGGCCATAAACCTCAAAACCAAGTTTTTGAGCTATATTCAAGGCCTGTCGTGCTGCGTGTGTGCTATCGGGTACACCGTCAGTGATGATCAGGATTATTTTTCGTTGCTCTTTGAGGAACAGCATGGTCTGCATGGCCCACCACAAAGCCGCAGCTAGGGGGGTGCCGCCGGATGCGTTGATGTCGAAGCAGTCCGGCACCTTTTGACCGTGCCGCATGATAGGGAACACGGAACTTGTGGAAGCCGTCGCGGGAAAAGCCGTGACCGCAGGGTTTACGCCCTGGATATTTTCCAGTGCTTTTGTTACCGCAAAGCACGCCTGCCTTGCCAGGGCGATGGGTGCGCCGCTCATGCTGCCGCTAACGTCCAGTAGAATGTGTACGGCGGTGTTGAGGCCCCGCTGTTCCACCTCTCTGCGGAAGATGCGCGGATTGCCTGTTTGTAGTTTATGGAGCGATCCGGTATGCAAGGCCCCGCGCCGACCGATGCTGCACCGCTTTTGCGTCTGGGCCTGCAGAAAGCCCTGGAGTCTGGTACGGAGGGCAATGCTGGCTTGGAGTGCTTGCAGCTTTTGCGCTTCCGGCAATGCTCCAGTCTGTCGAAAGCCTTCAACAGCGACTGTAACCGTTTCGGCTGTTGATTCCGTCAGTTCGCTGGCAAGGTTTGCCGACAGAAGCTCTCCGAGGTTTTGCGGCAGGTCTTGTGCCTCGGCATGCAGCAGGGCTGTCAGTTGATCCTTGGCTCTACTGTGAGATGAAGATGCGGACAGGTCTGTTTGCGATGTACAAGCTGACGAGCCTTTTTGTTCCATTTGTAAAGCGGAATCGCTGTGGTCAGCGCTATTCCCCATACCCGCATCCGTACCAGATGAGCGGCCTTTGTCTCCTTTACCTGGCTTATGATTTTCACCGTGTTTTGCCTGCTGCTGCGGTTCCCACTGCCGGATACTTTGTGCCAACTGACTGGCATAGGCGATGGCTGAAGCCGTGTCCGGGCAATGGATGTGGACCTTGGCCAGAATGGCGTCCAGTGTTTCCTTGAGGCCGGGAAAGCGCTGCCGCAGGATCGCGGCGACCTGCAGTCGAACCCTGTTGACCTCTTCCACATCCCAGGCTCTCACCGTCAACAACACATAGTCCAAAACAGCAAGGGCCGGGGAATCACCCCCGGCCCTTGGCTGTACCTGCTCTACAAAGAATCGTCGTATCAACCAGTTCAGATTCTGGCGGCAGCCAGGGAAGATGGCGGACAGTTGCTTTTCAATGCGCCAGTCCTCCAGACAGTTGAGCAGGTTGAAGGTTACAGGATCAAGCCTGGCGGCTTGCAACACAGCAAAATCCGTGTGCCGTATATGGGCCGCCTCGTGATCGCAAAAACCTTTGGCCAACGCCAACATTTCCGGCTCGCAATCCATAGGCAATGAAGGCAACTGAATGACTTTACCGTTGGTGCAGGCCTCCTTGCCGCCGATACGCACCTGCACCCCGTACTGGTCGCCCAGCACTGACGCAAGCAGGGGCAGACAGTTGAGGATATCTTTGGAACGGATCATGGCGTCACCACAAGCCCAGGCTGGGAATGACAGGATGTGGCAACGCATCGTCTGGCATAGGGATATCTGGTAGAATAGGCTCTTCGACTGATTCTTCGCCTGCGGTGTTATGCACCTGCACACTTGAGGTGTCGTCCGGCCCAGCCAGCAGGGAGTCCAGCACAAAGGCCGGGCCGTAGCCCTCGATAATCTTCTGGGCATGCCCCACGAGGGCCGTACTGTCTTTGAGCAGGCAGACCAGGCCTTGCAGGAGAAGTAAGTCCGGCCCGCTGATGTTGCCCTTCTTGGGCATACGCAGCAGTGCAGCCTGCACGATATCCGCTACAGGGGCCACATGCGGTTCTACGAAAGAAAGGCCCGTGAGCTTGGCATGCAGCGTCCGCAGGGGCGAAAGCGCTTTGTGGGTTACCTCTGTTTTTCCGTGGTACACCCTGCGCCATATGTCTTCGGCAGACTTGGCCACTTCACCGAAGAGCGTGCCGCCCAGGCCCTGCACCTCTTCTGCCAGACCAGCCTCCAGCACTGCGGTATTGTCCGTATGCTGTTCCAGAGGGGCCACTTTATAGAGCTGCCAGCGAAAATCCATGCGGCTGCGAACATAGTCCGGCCCCACGGTGGAGTTGCGGATGATTTCGCCCCATTGATGATGCTTTTCAATCCAGGCCTGGACGTTCTGGTCATAGCTTGCCAGAAAGGCTTCCTTTTCTTTCTGGAAGTCGCTGCGGATGCTGAGCAGCTCCTGCACAATTTCACCGGCCTTTTCTTCGGGTATGGCCCAGCCGGACATGAAGCGCACCCCATGCCTGTCCAGATAGTTGAAGGCGCGGGCCTTGAGTGTGCCGAATACTTTAAGGTTTTCCGGGTCGGCAATGCGCTTGGAGCCAAGAGAGGCCAGATCGTCGGGCGGCAATTCCGCACCGCCCAGGTCCTCCTGACTCATTTTGCGGCGGGCCGACCACAAGCTGACGTTGAGATTGAGGGCCAGCAAATTGTCCAGAATGCGAATGTCTGAAAGGACGTGTGTCATGATGCTCTCCTATAGTGAACTTTTTGTCGTGTTGAGGAGGTAGCCTTCCGTGAGCTTTTTGGCTGCACGGGATTCAAGTTCGAGGACGGAGTTATTGCCCGCACAATTTTCAGCGGGGATAAAGTGTTGTTGCCCGGCGGTGTCAGGTTTGCCCCAGTGGAGCGTAAGGCCTTCGGGCCGGGCCTCGCCGACCCAGAATTTGCCATCATGCTTTTTGCCGGGAAGGTTATGGACTACCTGAAGATGAACGCGGGGCTTGGTTACCGTCGGCGTGGTGTGCAGTTGGCCGCGCATGAAACGCAAAGCTTGCTCACCTTGCAGGAATTCTTCCTCTGGGTCGGACCCCATTGCCTTGATGTGCGCTTCCGTATGTTGAGGAAACATGCGTTGTGCCAGTTCGTGCAGCATGGCGCGGGTCTCGCGGCTGGCCCGGTAGGCCAGTGCCCGGTCAAGGGCATAGGTGATTGGCTGGATGCCCCGATGGGCCAGGGGCTGAAAGCGCACGGTCAGATCTCCCCAGCGCAGCAAGCTGCGCGTGGAGAAGGTGACTTCAATGGTGTTGGTCAAGTTGCCGGTGGAAGCCTCGCCCATGAACAGTTTGCGGACTTCATTGGCGTAATCCACCATGGTGGCGCAGAGGGTTTCGGGCAGCGAAGGGAAACGCTGGGCTAGCAGTTTCTTTTCCACATCCGCAGCAGGATAGCCCACTTCGCAGATGATGAAACGATCCAGCCATGCAAGGTTTTGCCTCTGGGTTCCTTGGTAGAGGCCCGTGTCATCACCAGCACCATTGGTATTGGCTGTGGCCACGAAACGGAACATGGGGTGCGGCGGTATGATCTCGCCTCCATTTTCCGCTACGCACAAAGAGGAACCGTCCAGCACGCTGTTCAAGCCAGCGGCGATTTCCGGCGAAGTTAAATCAATCTCATTCAGCAAAATTATCGCCCCGTACCGCATGGCAAGGGCAAGCGGGCCGTATTCAAAGGTCATGTTACCGTCTTTGACAGTCAGGTGCCCCACCAGGTCGGCGAATTCCAGCCGCCCGTGTCCAGTCACTTCGAAGACAGGATAGTTGAGGCGGGCCGCCAACTGCTTGATGCAGCTTGTTTTGCCGCAGCCCGTGGGGCCAAAGACATAGAGCGGTTCCTGAAGCCCTTGAGGATTAACAAACCAAACTACGATGTCGCGGCTGGATTCGTGGAAAATATAGTCAGGGTCAATGGCCGGAGTATAGGCCGAGGCAGCGGCATAACCCCTGACCGTGGTGCCAGAGGGCTTACCGCTGAAAACCTGACCTGCGTCAAGGTCGGTGGACTGGAGTGCGGAGAGATCTATCTCTATGGAGTTTTTCATTGTTTTTCCCTTTTTGTATTGCGTATGCTATCCGCTATGCGCTTGACCGAAAGCAAGCAAGACCCTATTCTCATTATAAACAGGGGGGTATTTATGCCAGAGCAAACAGTCAGTTTTTCTGTTGACGCCAGTCTGTTGAATGCCTTTGCGCATGTCGCTGAAAAGAACGCCTGCGATAACACTGAACTTCTGAGAGCGTTTATGGCTGAATATGTGCAGCAGGACGCACGTAGGAGTCAGTACGACATGTGGTTTAAAGGCAAGGTAGAGCGCGGCTTGCGAGAATTGAAGGAGGGCCGTGGCCTGACACAGGAACAGGCTCTTGCGCAGATGGGAGCCTTTAAATCTTCGTTGACAGCCGACCGAGATGGATATCTATGAATCTGATCTGGGCTCCTCAATCTTTAGAAGACCGGAAACAGATTTATGCCTTCATTTTTGAGCATGATAGCCATGCTGCAAACGTGCTGGATGACTTGTTCAACAGTCAGGCGAATCAGCTGTTGACGTTCCCTGAAATGGGCAAGCCAGGACGTGTGGCCGGAACCCGTGAGCTTGTTGTCCATAAGCACTATTTGCTTGTGTACACATGCTCACCCGATGCGATACGCATTGTAACCGTTCTGCACACATCGCGGCAGTACCCAGCCTGATCAGCCAAATGCAATCTCCCGCACAAGGCACATGCCCAGCGTATTGTCCCAAAAACCGCCGTTTACTTCGGTGTCGTCATGGTTTTCACCGACAAAATCGGCATACCACTTTATGCAGCTCCAGAAAGATGCCACCGCCCGGTGGCCGCGTCCTTGTAAGCAGGTTCGCCGCCGATCAATTCCTTTATGGTGCTGCAGGCAAAGTCTGTGGGGGTGCTGCCACCCGCGCTTTTATGGCTGTTGCCAGTTGTGCCACGCCAGCCATGGTCAGGCACAGGGCCACGTCAGAATAGTCTCCTACTGATAACCTCCTTTGTGTTCAGTTGGTTGGTGAAATGCACAAACGCTCGAAAGGTGCGCCTGTGCGCTCGCAGCGGGCCAGCAGGGCGTCCACGTCAATGTCACCCAGATGTTCAGAGCTGAAGATCTCGGACAGTTCTTCCCGTAGCGCGTTTTTGTCCAATGTGGTTCGGCCTGCGGCCACGGACATGCGGAAGCGGTAATTTGCAGTATTCACCCAGTCACGAGTGCCAGCCTGCCGATGCACCAGCTTGAGCACGGTTTCCATCTCCTTGATTTCAGCATCCAAAGTGGTGCGCTGTTTTTTGAGAGCAGCCAGCTTGTCCAGAGCAGGTTCCCATTGTGGCATTTGCACACCCTGCGGGAATTTGGGGCAATCGCCATTGTACTCGCAGTAGGAGCAGAGCGGGTAAAAGCCCTGGGCGCAATCCACCTGTGAGAGGGACAAGTTCCCGGCGCGGTAGGCCGTAAGGTCGCCCCAGAGTTGATTTGCGTGGTCAAGGGCCGTATCCAACATGGCTTGGTTGAAGCTATAGGGGCCGAACGTCTTTACCTCCTTCATCGAAAGACAGAGCAGCCAGGCTTCCAGGCTCACTTCTCCAGCTTGTTTGGGCAACTGAAGGCCAAGTTGGGCATGGCAAAGCTGGGGAAAGGTCATTTTTTCATGCAGAAGCGTACCGTCTGCCGCTCGCAGGCTAAAGGCAGGCTTGTCCCAGGCCATGGCCCGCAGACCGATTTGTCCGTGCAGTTGCAGCAGATGAGAGTCGTGCGGCGTGTCGGGCAGCTTATCCGTGCTTTTCACTTCCAGAATTCGAATAGCGTTGACGGGCGCACCCCAGGCCAACACGAAATCCAGATGGGCCTTGATCGGCACGTTCTGATGTTGCCAGTTAATTTCAAGCTGGGGTAAAACATGCAGGCCCAGCGACGCCAGCGCCTGCCCCACGCCAGTTTCAAACCAATGGCCCCGTTGCAGAGTCAACAGGCGTTCCAGGCTGTCAGCAGTGGGCAGCACCTTGCGGGCCAAAGTGGCACGAGGGCACTCCCAGTGCTGGCCAATATCGCTCATGCCCACATAGGTGGAGCGGTCGCCCAAGTGGGCTGCCGTGTTTTGTTGTGAGACAGCCTGAAGCCCTTGACGAATTAATGCCCGCAAACCTTCCGTGCGGTCGGTGTTTATCATGATTGCATCCCTATAAAAGTAAGAGGGCTGCCATCAGGCAGCCCTCTTACTCGGTATTTTTGTTTTTGCTATGCGGCATCAACATATTTCCACCATAGTTTACGTTGTGCATTCCAGCGAAAGCCCGCGCCCGTGAGCAGTTCCTTCTTAGCCTGTGTGTTGCCACTGGCAATGATGCAGGGCCGCCCATCCTGAGCAGTCACCTGCTGGTAGGCGATGCCTTCCAGCGGAGGCAGATTTTCAAGCCCGGCTGGCGGTCGATTTGAGGTTGTTGAAGAATTGTTTTTGATGGATGGGTCGCGTGGAGATGCTTTTTTCGTCTCTGGAGCGTTTACAGGCAGTTTAGGGCGTGAGGCCGATTTTCGACCAGTTTTTGCCCTCTCACCATCATCATCTTCCGTCACCATGCCCAGCATGGCTGTCAGAGCGTAGCGACGAGCGTATGTTATTGCAGATCCCATGCCCTGAGGGTCGGCCTTTGGCAATGGAACAACAGCAAGAGAGCTTTGCCACTGACCAGACTCTGCATGCGTCAACTTGGTAACCAGCCCTAAGGAGTTAGGCTGCTCCGCAGGCACAGGATACTGGCACAGCCAGATGCCGTTTTCGATAAGCGCATCGCGGCAGGCATCCATGACGCTGTTCAGGCTGGCGTACCAACTTTTGGTAAAAGGATTTTCAGCGTCCCTAACGATGGGCTGCACAGTTCGCTGCACATTGAGCAGGGCCTTGGCCAAGTCGGTGATGTTTTCTGATTGATACAGGGTCATAAAATACCTCCAAAAAAGAGAATCCCCTGTCCGGCATAGTACCGGGTAGGGGACTTGGTATGTTTTACCAAACTGTTCCAGCTTTTCTCATTGGAGTAATATATCGGTGAAAAAACTTGAGGCACAATGGTGCTGGGCATATCCCCCAACTGGTTTTCTTAATACAAAAAATTAGTTCCCGTGGTGCCTATTTTTATGTTGCAAGATAATGCTCAACCTGGGCTGCGAGTCGGTATGTTTTATAGCGGTCAATCTGCCACATCCAGCCCCAATCATAAGAGATTACAGTCCGTCTTTTACTGCAGCCTTGAACGCAGAAAGAGCCTCAGGAAAAGGCTTCAGCACACGCAGCAGAACACCCTGCACAAGAGATATGGCCACACCGTAATTGGTCATGGGGCATCCGGCCATATCCGCCGCGCGTTGCCGAGCCATCATCTGCCCCCGTGTAATAACGCACCCGCCGCAATGCACCACGGCTTTGCACATCGGATCATAGCCGGAAAATTCCTTGCCTGCGGCTACCGTGATTTCCAGTTCCCCCTCCGCCATTTTTTGCAGCCAGCGTGGCAGCTTGACGCGCCCTATGCCATCTTTCTGCGCATGGTGCGAACAGGCCTCCTGAATAAGTACCCGATCTCCTGGCTTGAGTTTTTGCAGAGCTGCTGCCCCGCGAGCCATTTGATTCAAATCTCCCTTGAACCGTGCCATGAGAATGGAGAATGTCGTCATGAGAATATGCGCGGGCGTATCCCTGTCCACAAGGTGCACCACCTGTGAATCACAGACGACCAGATCCTCCCATTTTTAGGCGCGATTAGAAGTAGAGCCTAAGACACCTGTGCGAGCTTCATGGCGCTCCTCTGAGCCGATGCGATAGACATGCTTTCCCCATGACTTCATGGTTGTTCTTCTGCACTTGAGCGTTTTTGATCTTTGTCCCTTAACGTTGGAGCGCTACGAATTTGAAATACAAGCCCACCTAATGCTGCGTTATTACAAAGCTGACACTCCCATATCACCACAACATTCCATCCGAGATCCTGCAATAGCTTGATATTTTTATCATCTCGTTGTCGGTTTGCCCGTATTTTGTCTTTCCAAAATTTGACATTCGATTTAGGGATTCTGGCTAATTTGCATAACTCGTCTGGGTGACCGTGCCAAAAGCAGCCATGGATAAATAGAACCGTCCGAAACCTTGGAAAAACAAGGTCTGGTTTCCCTGGCAGCTTGTTGTCGTGAAGACGATAGCGCAGCCCATGTTTGTGCAGGAAAGAACGCACCTTCATTTCTGGCTTGGTGTCCTTTTGCTTTACAGCAGCCATCACTCGGCTTCGTTCTTCTTTGCTGATATTGTCCAATCACCCTTCTCCATAGATATATGGTTTCGCATTGCACATCGAAAGCGCCTTTTCCAAATGGCGCCAATCGGAAGGAGACACCTTCTGGTGTCTAGCGAACAACGTCAAAACAATCTTTATTGAGGCGTCGGAGTTTTCAGAAAACGGTTTGGAGGCAACATAAAGCAACGCTTTGCGTAAAGCGGTTTCCCACTTTAGAACTGTGCCATCCGCCACAACCACAAAGCAGGCGTCGGCAGGGGACTTGAATAGTGAAATCTGACTTTTTGCCTCTTGTTCCACAAAGAGTGCTTGAATCCCTATCTGTTCCAAAATTATTGGCTCAAGGTCGTCTGGGCGTTCCTCCTGTGTCTTATCTTTTGAATACCGATTGAGAATCGCGTCTTTTATATATGTGCGGACCTCCGCTTTTTTCATGTACTGGGACAATCTTCCTCCGACATTGGGCATGGTAACCAGTTGCGCGAGGAAATTACCGTTGTCTGTCCTAGAACGTGCGAGATAATTAACTCGGTCAGCCTCTTGAAAGACGCATTCTTTTATCTCTTTAGCGATGTCATCAGGAACCTTTTTGCTCATGACCAAGCCTCCGTTTCAGGAAAAGCCAGGCGTTCAGCGTCGTCTTGGTCCTGCAGGCTGGCCACATCATCAAGCCATGCATCCACGAACTTCTGCGCTTTTTCATTGCTAAAAGTCACCACCCCGTCCCGCAGGAAAACCGTTTCAACTTCACCTGGCTTGGGGTCGGCCTTGGCCTCCTTGTCAAGCTCCTTGACCGCCGCCAATCGTCTTATGTCCGTGACAAAGTCCAGTACAATGACTTTTTCTTTTCCTGGTGAGATCCTGAGCCCTCTACCGAGTTGTTGCACGAATATCCTTCTGGAGTGGGTAGCCCTTAAGAACACAAGGATATTCACGTCAGGCACGTCAATACCTTCATTCAGGACATCGACCGCCGTAACCGCTTTGATTTTTCCAGATGAGAAATTCAACAGAACCTGTCGCCGTTTAACCTTGTCATCAACAGACATGTTGGCTGCTGGAATGCCCGAGGACACCAGTTTCCCCGCGAATGTGTCCGCATGGTTTTTTGAGGGTGAAAATATCGCGATCCGTGGACGTTCCATGGATGCGGTCAACTCAAGAAGCTTGGCGATAACAGCGTCATCCCTCTGTGGCAGGAAAAGTCGCTTGTTAAGGTCTCGGATGGACAACGAGGTGCGAGCCAGTTTCGGAATTTGTTCCCAATCGATGTTGTCACACATCATCCGATAATCGACTTTGGCAAGGAACCCCATCCTCATGCCATCGACCAACGACACCTTTTCAATCGGCTCACCAAAAATAGACTCAATCGATGTACCGTCGCCACGCCAGGGAGTGGCCGTCATGCCAATAAGAAGTTTTGGGGAAAGATGCTCAATGCATGACGAAAAAGCGTTTGCCAAAGCGTGGTGGGCTTCATCTACGATAATGAGATCAAAAGCGGTTGGCTCGATACCTCCGAGATACCCAAACAGCGTCTGATACAGCCCGAAATTGATTCCGTCGGATGGAACAGGGGGCTCTCCATCCATGAATATTCTCGTTGGTATGTTTTTGGAAATCTGCGCCCAGAAAGATCGTTGGAGTTGGAAGGCTAAGTCTGTAGCATGACATAGGACTAGTATCTTTTTTAGGCCCGTCGAATAAAGAAGGTCGGCGACCGATGAAGCGATGACGGTTTTTCCGAGCCCGGTCGCGACAACGAATAGGGCCTTTCTTCGGCCACTGTGAAAACCCTTTACAACCGAGTCGACTATCTTTGACTGATATTCACGAGACGACCTCTTTTCTTCACTGTATTCAGGCCATTTTGCAACAAGATCTGTCAGGAATTTTCCGTTCCAGAGCCTAACATCATATCCCTGTCTGTTGAGGTCATCTCTTCTATCATACGCTGATTTTGTAAAGTCTCCATTTGTGGCAACGACTACCACTTTGGCTTTGTAGTAGGCTTGACCCTTGACGGCTTGATCGACAGCGGACTTGCCAACATAGGAATTTGAATTGACCGCCTTGACCTGTATGAGGTATGAATCGTCAATCCCTTTCGAGGGGTTCGCTCTCACTGCTAAGACATCAGCCCCTTTGTCTCCACTCTCACCAACATATTGGATATTTTTCCAACCGCAGTGCAGCAATAACCTGGAGACTGCGAGCTCAAGAGATCTCCAGTCACCTCCAGCCATTACAGCCTCAGTCAGGAAAGTCGCATTCTGTGGTTCACTCATTCCAGGAGCCCTTCCAACAGAGACAGTGTGTTCGCGTGCCTCAAAAGTTCTTGTTTGCTCTGTGCCCTTCCGCCCTGAAGAAGCAAAATAACATCGGAAAAATAGGACAGGACACGTTCAAGGGAGTTCTTTCGCAACCGTTCACGCATCGCCTCATTACCAATCTTTAGGTTGGCAAAAGGCTGCGCGAAAAGCTTGTTGTCCATAAACTCTTCCGGAAATACGGCTATCAGCCGTTTTATAGTCGTGTCGCAAACAAACGCCAGAGACTGAATCGATTCTTCACTGGAGTCTTGATAGGCACCGAGCAGATTTGGAGCCTCATCAAGCAGACGTTTTGCCAGTTCTTCCTCTTCAGCTTCAACAGACTGGATAACTTCTTTTACCTTGGCAAATCGATGACCGAGCAAAGAAGGTAGCTTTTCGCGTATTGAGGAAACAATCGAATGCGCCCGTTCTTGTAGAGCTTGGGGATTGATCCGTTCTTCGAGTAAGTGATTGTCAACGAGCCCAATAAAAGCCGCTTGAATAGACACGCCAGGATCACGGAGCGCAAACTTTTCTGCCAAGCCCTGCAGCAACAATTGTTTAGGGGAAAGTGGGTACTCGGATAGAATTGGATGAGTCGGGTCGAAAAAGAAATCAACCTCGATTCCATCCTGATAAAGGTGACATGGCACTCTGCTTCCTTGGATTTTGATTTGGCTGTCACGCACTCTCCAGGCGGTTATTTCCATTCCGGGAGTTGTGTCGTAAGAGTATTTTCCTGACAGTGATTCCTCTTTGTCAGAATGCTGAATCAAGAGATCTCTGTCAGAAGTCGCTGGAACGGGAGCCACAGTAGGTGTTGGCTGTGGTGAAGTACTGACAGGGGGGGGAGTATGAGAGCCAGCCCCAGATTGAGCGCCAGGCAAATAGCTGGAAATGTCATCTGACGGAGTCTCTCCAGAATTTACCGGAGTCAATCCTTTACCGCCATCCCCCCGTTCTCTGTCTGATTCCTGCGCGACCTTGTACCACTTATCATCGGTTTCGTACTCCAGGTCTCCGGAAAAGAAACGCTTGGCGAATTCCCTCGCCAGTGAATTAGGAACCGCGAGATTTTTTGTGCCAGGGTCTGTTCTTCTGTATGCATTGACCAATCTGCCGAGAGGAGACTCATTATCCCCATCGTATCCCAAAGCTTGCCTTTTCTTGGGAAGAATCGGCCCAGCGCCTCGAACGGCTTCCAGTGTGAGTCGCCATGCTCTGTCCGTGATATCAAACCCATTCTTTTGATACGTTGGGATCAGGTAATCAACATGAAGCTCGCCAACGATTCTCCCGCCAACCGTCGATCCAAGTTCGACTGGGTATTCAGACGTGTAAGTTCCAGTATCCGGATTTTCGTAGCTGAAAAGGGATTTGTCGGAAACCAGTATTTTCCGTCCGTTACGAACAAAATCCACACCAAAATCAGATGGGTCGGCATACCGCTGGATACCAATCCAACCTTTAAGCCGACGAGCACGTTTGACTATGTGTGTCGGAGAAACACCACCTTTACTAATCGAGACATCGAGATCAGCGGTTTCGTCTTCGGTCAGGTATCGGTTTTTCAGAGAGTCGAAGTATGTCTCTCCGAGGTCTCGGTTTATTCTTTGGATCGCCTCTACTCGAACCCCTTTACGGACCACAAACCTTGAATCGCTCCAAACGCAATGTGGACGAGGCGAAAGCTGCTTTCCCTGTACAAAGATTGAAACCTTTTTTCTGCTGAGAATCGGCGTGTAAATTATCTCCAACTGCCTTCTTATCGCGCTTTCCTTTTTTCTAATTTCCGCGAAAACACCGTCCTTCAAGCTCTTGACAATTATTTTAGTGCCGGATTCGTCCGGAGTTTTTTTGGGTTCCCTAACAACAGAAGCGGAAAAGGTTTGCTCCTTTATCAATTGTTCAAAACTGATTTTAATTCCAACCCATTCAGTTCCATCTGGAGTCGCCGAAAGAAAAAGAGTTTCATCTCCAAGCCGGGCAGTGGCGATATTGAAACCCATTCCAAATAGTCCAAGGTTGTGAATAGGATCGTTGCTTGAATATCCCGCCTTAGCAGCTTTCTGGAGGACTTCGAGTTCCATGCCGAGCCCGTTGTCCTGAACGACAATTTCTCTATCATAAGCGGCGACAGAATCACTGGACCAATGGATATCGACCCTGGGACCATTTATAACTTTCCCTTTGTTTTCAGCCTCAGAAAATGCGTCCAGCGAATTGTCGGTCAGTTCCGCCAAGCATTGCCAAGCGGCAAACGGAATGTCACCCAACGTTCTAAGGATTCTCGGGGTGGGTGTGATGTCGACGACTTGCGTTATTAGCGACTCTGATTTCATTTCACGCCCTCCAGATATTTGGCGATAGCTCTTGCAACTTTATTTCCCAGAATCGGCGGTACGGCGTTGCCAATTTGCATGATGTTAGACGTGGCCGAATGGGGAAAATCAAAATTGTCGGGAAACGTCTGCAACCTGGCACACTCGCGGACAGTCAACCGTCTATCAAGAGAGTAGTGAAACTGCACACGGGACTTCGCGTTAGCTCTGATTGTGTATGAAGGCGAATCGGCTGGCGTGGTCTCGTCTCCTTGGCCATTTCCTTTTTTTGCTCTTGACGCTCTGAAATATTGCGACTGGTTTGGAATTGAATCGTCCGATATCCCTTCAAGATCTTCTATCGCCCAGCGAGTCGTCCTGTAGTGTTCCTCGGCGTGAGTTCTCTTAGGCATGACCGGAAACCCCTGCAAATCGTCTCTGACCGCCACAATGAAAAGTCTCGTCCTTCTCTGAGGAACGCCATAATCTGGAGCAAAAAGAGTCCAAACCTCGACCCTGTATCCGGCCGAAGCGATGTCCTGTTTTATCGTGTTTAACACATCTCCTTGTTTCATATTGGCGAGACCTGGAACATTTTCACCAATGACGACAAGGGGTCTGTGAACCTCCATGTATTGAATCAGTGCTTGGTACAACCTTCCACGAGTGGACTTCAGCCCATGACGTGGCCCGCACGTGGCGAAATCCTGGCAAGGGAATCCCCCTATCAAAACTTCGGCGGCCGGAACTTCGATAGGGTTATAGCTGGATAGGTCCCGAACTTCTGCGTGATCAGAAATATTCTTGAAGTATGTCTGAATGCACTTGTCATCATGGTCATAAGCGGCGAGAAGTTTGAATGGAAGCTTGGGGACTTTGGTGCCCTTGTACGAAAAGCCCCCGAGAAACCCCAGGTCAAGCCCTCCGCATCCGCAAAAAAACGAAACCACGGACCTTTCTCGCATAGACGAGAGCGTTTCTTTCCCTGGTTGAGGTATGGAAGGGCTTCTTTTCTTATCTAGCAGCATCACTGGTTCCTGTTCATATAAATCAACTGTTTCCATTTGTTTTATCCGCCGCGCCGCCAGCCTTCACCCAGAGAGGTGGTCCCCATTGTTCGGACAGCAGACAGCGATTCGTTAGCTTGTTTTTCCCTTATCAGGCTGCCTTTACAAGCCCTTGTTCGTAGTAAGTGTCCGGAGGCAAGCCGCCCAAGCTGCTGTGAGGCCGGAGCCGATTGTAAAAGTCGATCCATCTGCCGATTCCGGCACGAGCTTCGGAGCCGGTTTCAAAAGCGTGCAGATACACGCATTCATACTTGAGCGAGCGCCAGAGGCGTTCGATAAATGCGTTATCCAGCCAGCGGCCGCGACCATTCATGGAGATGCGGATGCCGTTCTCCCGCAGGACATCTGTAAAAGCGAAACTGGTAAACTGGCTGCCCTTGTCGGTGTTGAAGATATCGGACTTGCCGTGTTCCGCCAAGGCTTCTTCCAGGGCCGCGACGCAAAAATCCGTGTCCATGGTGTTGGAAAATCGCCAGGAAAATACTTTCCGGCTGTGCCAATCCATAATGACTACAAGATATAAAAAACTTTGCGCATGAGGATATAGGGGTGAGTAGGCCGGGGGATTCTCACCCCCAGCCCCTCGCAGAACCGGACGTGAGCCTCTCGACTCATCCGGCTCCCATCATCCAACCGTCGGCAAACATCCCATTTCCCAATGCACGAAGGCCGTTGGGAACTGGCCTCTCTACGCCCAAGGATACTCATTATTTCTCCTATCAAATTACAATGGTTGTAATTTCTTGCGCAGGTAAGCCATGGCCGACGCCTTGCTGTAGCCTACTTTGGCCCCGGCCCTGATGCGCTCTCTTGGGCCTTTATGCAGGGCGTCTTCATTACTGAGAGTTTTTGCAGAAATAAGCCCTCCTGTGATACGGGACAATTCTGCCCTGGAGACCACAGGTGGTAGTTCTTTTTCGATAGAGCGGAAAAAGTCTTCCGAGCCGATGCCCCTGTTAAAGAGCCTATCCGTATAGGCAAAGTCATGCTGCCGGTATTGGTGCATCAAACGCTCCTGATTGCGCTGTAGGGTGTTGAGGGAATATGTGGGCTGCATAGTATACTGAATTTTCATACAAAGAGAGTGCTGCGATTGGGGCAGCACTCTCTTTGTAATATAGGCCGATGGCGTGATGGTGGGGGGGTGAGGGGGTTCATTGTCGGTGTGCTTACGCTGTGGAATTTTATCAACAGTCTTTCAGCGTCCTGATGAGCATGTTGATCTCACCCCCAGTCAAGTGGGCCAGCGCCTTGCCAAAGGTTTTGTTGCTCTGTCTCTCTGCTGACAACCCCTTTTCCTGAGCGATTTGTTGCGCCAGGTCTATCTGCTTTGCCGAAGCAGGTTTGGAGCCACCGCCATTGAACATGGCTTTGTCCTGTGGCCTCTCTGGAGTCTGGACCGTGTGCTGACGGGGATAGGCGTCTGGCTGTGTGTCAGACATACCAATCTTGAGTAGACGTGTCGCATTGGCCTGTGATCTGTCGCTGGCAGCCTGTAGGTTGTCAGCTTCACCCAGGGCAGAGACCGTGCGCCCTGTATCCGTCTTGAGGGTGGCTTTGCAGATGTAGTGGCAATCTGTGCCTTGGCAGGTATGGCTAACTAAGTCGATGTCGATAGCTGAACATGAGTCGGGAAAGGTAGATGAGGGCATCTTGAGGCTCCAGTTTTTGAAGTGTCGCGCTAATAGCGCATATGATGCCTATTTTTTGCGTATGCGTGTGCTGGAAGGCACCCGTGAGCCCTTGGGGTTGTGCTCTTTTGAGCGGGTCTTGGCCAGATAGCTGGCGGTATACACCACGTCATCCATCTGGGCATCAACGTCAGGGGAGTTTCTTTCGATGAACTTGCCCATTTTTCCATTACTGCTGGAGAAGTTGACCAGTCCGTCATTGTCTGTGTCCAATTTCTTTTTTACAGCCCGGTTGAATGCTTCCTTGATCAAATAGCCATTTTGTATGGCGTTGCCATTTACAAAGATGTTGAGGTGGTAATGTGGATTATCGTCTGAGGTCGTTTTCTCTGATACCCAGACAACGTGGAGATCTGGATCGTTTTTTCCATTTTTAAAGCGTGAATCTGTCTGGCGTTTAACATTCTCAATGATTCTGGTCATATCTTCGCTGCTAAGCGCATAATCGCTATACCTCTCACTATGAATGTCCAAGCGTACAGACAACACCCTTGAGTGCTTTGACCCCATATACTCAACGGTGTCTATGATTTGATCTAATGTCTTTGTGTAACAAGGTAGATCATTGTCATTTCCATTGTTAATTGGATATCCTCTATATGTCTTCTCTGTTGTCATATCTCTGCTCATGTATTAATCCTCTCAATGGTTTCATTCACAAGGCTATGTCACATGTTTAATAGTTACATATTCTAGTAATCATGTAGTGCATTTAACTAAATATGTATCTAGTTAAATATTAAATACAAGATACTACTAACAACCGGGATGCATATATTTTTCTCAATCAAGCATAATCGACCAATATTTCCTTCTGTAGCAGTAAATTGTTGCATCCTATATTTGCGATAAAGTTTTAAAAAATAAAAAATGGAAAAGTGGTATAGTGTGCTACTATGCCGCTTTTGAATGTCAGATCTAGATACATCACAGATTTTGCCCATAGAACGATGCCAAATGAGTTCTGATCTATGCCCTACTTCTGTGCGTTCTTTCTGAGCACAGCACATTGTCAATCAAGTTGTCACGATTGAATGCTGAAGGTTTCATGCAAAGGGAATATGGCGAGGGTATTTGTTAGCGGCATTTCCCCCCTAATAAATACCCACCCATCTCCCGCATATGCCAATTTTGAATGTGCAGAAAAAAAGCATTCCCCTGAATACCAAGAGAATGCCTTTTGCTGATATTGTTCAATACTTGTCAGATCATGAGCGCCTATCGTAGTACCTGTTCCTGTATTCATGCCCTGCAGGTCTGCCACGTCTTCTAGAATATGATTCAGATATATTTCTTATAATCCGACGCTGCTCAAGTTTATGGAGAGCCACATCTACGTCTGCCGCTGCATAACGATCCTTGAACCGCTGTTTTATCTGTGTAGCGCTAAACATATCCATGTTTTCTTCAAGAATATGTATTCCGACATCACACATACAAGTCTTCTCTTGTCTGTCTGCATGGCCAGATATGCATTCCCACAAGTTGTCTTCTAACACTTCTGTGATTTGTATTGCGGTGACGATTTCATCCCACGATACAGGCACTTTTTCAGGTTCAGAATATTCCGCAATATGAAGAACCCCTGCGATTCTTAACGCATGTTGTGCCATCCGCTTTGCCCACTCTTTAATTTCAGCATTACGCCCTGATGCTTCTTCAGAGCATTTTTTCCGGAAATTATCCCAAGCATGCTCTGCCTCTGCATCTAGTGTGATGACCTGATGCCCGGCATTCGAGGTTGCACAATCGTTAACTCTAGCAAGAATTCTTCGGATCAACTCCTTTATTTCTGGGTCCAATTCATGCTGAGAAATCTGGTACATCCGCGGGTCATGCGGTGCTGCCCTATAGGTAAGCATACGAGCACACAACCCTGTTTTAATGTAGCTCTTGTCCTTGATAAACTTTGTAAAAGACTCAATCTGCGTGAAAACAAGGTCAACAATGAAAGGATCATTGCAGGTTGCCTGTCCCCTGCAAATTCTACTTTCAGAATGGGTTTCGCCTCCCCAAAACTTTCTGAGCATATTGAAGGCGTCACGCGGCAGCAAAATACCATCTGATTCCATCCGCATAACAAATCCCTGCTCAACCATAAGCTTGAAATAGGCAGCTTTCGTTATGTCAGACATGAGGAACGAGGGTTTTTTTCTTTTTGCTTTGACTTCTCTCAATCTTTGCTCGGCTTCTTTTATTTCATCAAGCTTGGTAGCATTTCCTGTTCTAGCGAACTCCTTTATAAGGGCTTTGAGACGGTGGCTGAGTGCAACATACTCCACTTCGTAAGAACCAAAAGAATCTTGATTACTATTACTTTCAGATTCAATCTTGCTGATACAATCTATAAATGGTTCAAGCGCCGATGATTTTCCACATCCAGATTCTGCGCCGCCCATGATAAGTAAAGCAAGTGAGTTAATATATCCGGTTGTTTCATGTTTAATACGATGACAACCCCTGTCAATCCCTGCAATTGAAGCCAACCAGCCCAGTAAAACCAAGCCTGAATCTACATGCTGTGATGTCGAAACGGCTTCTACAATTTTCCTAGTTTTCTGTGGCAAATTGTATCTGCTGAAATTTGCGAAATGCAGACTTGTTTCTTCCTTTTCATCTTTGAGGGATGAAATTTCTAAAATGCGTTTCAGACTTAATGGGGTATAATTCATAGTCCTTCTCAGTCCCGTCATCATTGATTAGTTTGTAGCCTGGGAATGATCGCGTTCCCAGGCTACAAGTTCAGTTAGATAACCGTTACAATAGCTCCGCCGTTGTTTTCACCTTCGGCAAAATCAAACTTGAGGAGTGCATCTTCCTTCGCACCTTTAAACAACGCTTTGACCTCATCAGGCATATCTGCCAAAGCAACTACGGCCTGGTTGCCACGATCCTGCCTCTTATACCCATCAATAAACGCCTGAGCCTGGTGACGCCGCAGTTGCTGGGGAGACCAGCTCATTTCACGCATAATTTCAGGGTCGCTGATCCCCTCTTCAAGCTTCTGGATGTACTTCTCATGCTGTTCGTCAAATTTCTGCTTAAATGTTCCCATGGAATTCTCCTAACGTGCTATTGTTAAAGGACAATTTTGTTTATATGGGCTTGAAAAGTTCTTCTTCAGCCGTGGGAAACGACCAAAATCAGAGTCTTGACAAGTGACATCACCGTTACGGAGTTGGACATGCTCTAAGTCAAGCCACAGCTTCTTGCTCGCTCTCCAGCAGCAACCGCCGCTGGAGAGCAAGTGATTTGATGGTGCTCACGTCGACGAGCGAACGTAAGCAAAATAAAAGCGTTAGCTCTTCCCAGATGGGTCAATACGATTTTTTGACAGGAACGCCTCAAGGTCGCAGACTCGATAACGCACGGAACGGCCTATTTTGACGTAGGGAAGGCCTGTACGTTTAAACCTGTGCGCGCGAAGTGTAGAGAGGCTCAGCCCGGTTCGGGCTGAGACCTCCTGCTCAGTCAGGCATTGGCATGTTGTTTCTATGGTAGGCATCAGCCGACCTCCAATTTGGAATTAGGAGCTCCGGCTATTCTTATAGAATGGGGAAATGAGCTTGGGGAGATATTTGGGACAACCAAAAGCTTAAATCTAATATCAGGAATGGTTTCTATTTTCGCCGTAAAAATGAATCACAGGCGCACAGTTCCACCAGGGGAACTACTACATGACAGTGTGGCAAAAAAGAAAAGCCTTTCCATATGAGCTGCTTGAAGCAATAGGGAGGCTTCTTGTGAAGCAATAATCTGCCATGGAACTGCACCCCAATGCATTTGAAAAACAATAAGCAACGATATTCGACTATCTTGATGGAGCAGTTCCATCAAATTTATATTCAAAAAAACTAATCGCTCGCCGAGGAAGTATTTTTTGGGGAGACGCTTTTTTTACAAGATTCAGCCAGTTCTCAGCAGATTCTGCTCCACTAATTTTTTCAACAGCAGCATTGAACTGCTTTCTCCACAAGTCTGTACATGAAGAAAAATATTTGCAGTTCGCGCAGTCTTCTGATGTTGGATTTTTACTTGGGTCACACTTTATTTGGGGAGCGTGCCTTCTATGCGTCATAAAAGCGGAATCAAGGTTAAAGTTACTGGAAATATACAAATCATAGATCAGCAATCCAGTAGACTTATAAAACACATTATTCAGAGACTGCCTATGCATTTTTAAGTTTGATTGCTTGTGTATCGTATTGAGAATATCTTTACGTTTACAGTTCTCGTAGTCATTGATTGACTTGAAAAGCGTGGCTTTCTTTTTGAGAGTGTCGATGATTTCATTGACATGAAGGTTTTTATCAATGCCGAAGAATACATAATCCCGATTGCTATGGAAGGCTATTACACATCTTTTGTCGGTTCTATCCAGAGTCTTGAATGTTGCAGGGATACTTTCATTGCGTTTTATCTGCGTGGCAACTTCAACCATGTCGTATGGAAAAGGTAAAAATGCAGCGCACACTTTGAAAATATTTGATATTCGGAGAAGCTTTTCAATATAAGGATAAAAAGTGATAAACTCTATATATTCCTCAATTCCCTCAAATTTAGTAATATGACGCAAGCCCATTATGCGCGCTTCATAGCAGTAAATGGCATCAGAAAGCAAGTCTATCTGCATTCCTTCTGGAATATCTGCCTTGAAGAATTGTTGTGAGGTAAATTTAATATACTTCATAGCGTCTTCGATATGTCCATTGTTATCATAATACATCTCAAATCTGCGCTTCGCATATTCACAAAAGAAAAAAGATTCTTCCAAAGTCGTCTGGTCAAGGATCAAATCTGGCATCATTTTTTCTCCATATCCATGTCAAAGATTCCATCTGCGACACTTGCCGCCCGCTGCATCGCCTCGTCGGCAAGGTGAGCGTACCGCTGGGTCATTTGCGGACTGGAGTGCGTCAGCAATTTCTGCAATGTGTATAAATCGACTTTACCGCTAGAGGCAAGAAATGAAGCGTAAGCATGGCGCAGACCATGCAAGGGCCGAAAATCCTCTGGGAGACCAGCATGTTGTTTTACTCGTATCGCAATTTTACGAAAATCCTTGCGTTGTGCACCATTTTTACCCGGAAAAACAAAGGAACTGTCGGTTTTTTTGACACCCCGCAGTACAGCCCGTGCCGCATGTGAGAGGGGAATGCGCTCTGTCGTGCCTTTTTTGGCAACTTCTCCTCGCAGCAGAATGAAACCGCTTTCAAAATCTATGTCGGCCCATTGAAGTGCCATCAGAGCTCCTTTGCGCATGCCTGTAATCAGTGCAAGTCGCAAGAATGCTGCGGCATCCTGATCCGGTTCCCTGTCAATGGCTTCGAGATATTTTTTCAACTGGTCGGCTGTTAGGCTCTCCGTTTTTTGATTGTCCACTTTCGGCATCTCAAAATGAAGCTTTGAAGGGTCTGTGGCTGCGCATAGTCCTTTTTTGACGCCAAACCTGACTATACGGCGAAGTAGTGCAAGGACATGTTTTGCGGTTTGCGGGCTTTTGCCCATTTTGAGTAG
The DNA here is from genome assembly GCF_036763145.1 of Desulfovibrio sp. 1188_IL3213. Lineage (NCBI taxonomy): Bacteria > Pseudomonadati > Thermodesulfobacteriota > Desulfovibrionia > Desulfovibrionales > Desulfovibrionaceae > Desulfovibrio > Desulfovibrio sp. 1188_IL3213. Next base: position 22,458 of record NZ_JBAIYR010000006.1, read on the forward strand.
CTTATGACGAAGCTTGTCAGCATCTAGCGTGGTGATTTCATTTGGTGTTTTATTTTCAAAAAGGCTTTTTATATAGATGTGGTATCTGCTTATATCTGCTTTCCTGGCTTTCCCGTCATCAAAAGATTGCTGATACTGGTCCCAGAGTCTGGCGATGGTCGGCTTGGTCACTTCTGCCGCTTTCGCTGCGAGAACAGCTTCACGGATTTCCTTACGGGAAGCTCGCTTTCCTTCTATACGTTCGGCCCTGATGCCTGACGCCCTGGCTGGGGTCATGTCGTCCGCATACTGTCTACCAACCTTTTCCTCGATAACTTTACCGTTTTGCTTAAAAACGATATAATAAACGCGTTCCTCACCGGATTTGCCTTTGCGCTCGGCAATCCGGAAAAAGACTCCAGGGTAGTTCGTCTTCATGCGGGCTTTTCCAGTCATGGCAATCCTTCCTCTGAATTTCCAACCGTATTTCCAACCTTATCTACTGATTCTGATGCCAAAAGATGCAACTAGATGCAAGCCTATTTATGGCTATCCATCCAAAATTGATTAATAATAAAAAGAAATGAAAAATGAGGCAAAGTTAGAGCGTTGGCCTCCGGAGCCAAAGGTCGTGCGTTCGAATCGCGCCGGGCGCGCCATAAGGAAACCAGCAGGTTCCCCATTTTGAGGGGGCCTGCTTTTTTTGTTCGTCTTGTCAAAATACCCCCAAGCCGTTTTTCGTCTGAAAGCCGTTGGACGGTGTCCGTTCAGCATATTGCCGGTTTGCTCCAGAGCGTTCGGCGGCCTGCTGCGTATTGCGCCTCATTTTTGTCAAACGTCAACTGGCTGCTGCGGAATGCCGCCTTGCGCAAGGGGGGGGCTGCGCCCGGTGTGGTGACTCCTGTATTTTCCAGAACTGTTTTTCTGTTTTATGTAAAAATTATGAATGATATACGAAGTATATTCATTTTTTAATGACTTAATGCTCCAATATTATACCTCTTTATTTTTTCTTTTATAGCCTGTACTATAATCACATGGTTTCAAATGCGCTTTTTTTCTCTTGACACCTGCAGGGGAGAGATCGAGCATACAAACAGTAAAGCAACAAAGGGATGCCGCGCGGTTTTTTCGTCCGCCGCATGTGCGCCCGCCGAACCCCGCCGGAACATCCCTCCCCATCTTCCAAGGATTTATATATGACCCAACAATTTACCCGCAGAAAGTTTCTGCAGTCGGCCTGTATCACCATCAGTGCCCTGACGGTAAGTGCAAGCGGTCTTGACAAGGCCCTTGCCGCCGTCAGCGGGGCTGCCCCAATGGCTGCCTGTGACGTGCTGATAATCGGCTCCGGCGGCGCAGGCTTGCGTGCCGCGGTTGCCGCCATGAAAAAAAATCCCAGGCTCAACGTGGTTATTGTGACCAAGTGCATGCCCTCGCGCAACGCCACCTGTATGGCCGAGGGCGGCATCAACGGCGTCACCGACTTCAGCAAGGGTGATTCTTACGAGCTGCATTGCTACGACACCGTCAAGGGCGGCGACTACCTTGTGGACCAGGACGCCACCCTCAAGTTCTGCGAGCAGGCCGGCCCCACCATTCTTGAACTGGATTACAAAGGCATGCCCTTTTCGCGCACGGCTGACGGCAGGGTAAAGGCCCGGCCGTTTGGCGGCGCGTCAAAGGTGCGCTGCAACTATTCGGCAGACAAGACAGGCCATATTGTGGCGCATGTCTGTCTGGATGAAGCCCTGACGCACGGCGTCAAGTTTCTCATGGATCATGAGCTGCTGGATCTCGGCGTAGACAACGGCCGTTGCGAGGGCGCGGTGCTGCGCAATATTCGCACCGGCGAAATATCCCCTGTGCGTGCCAGGGCCGTGGTGCTCGCTACCGGCGGGTATACACGGATTTTTTGGAACCGCACCTCCACGCCCTATATTGCCACCGGCGATGGCGTGGCTGCCGCCCTGCGGGCGGGAGTACCCTTTAAAGATCCGGAAATGATCCAGTTTCACCCCACCGGCGTGGTGCACGGCGGTGTGCTTATTACAGAGGCCGCCCGCGGTGAAGGCGGCTATCTGCTCAACAACAAGGGCGAGCGGTTCATGAAAAACTACGCCCCCGGCAAGATGGAGCTTGGCCCCCGCGATATTGTGGCCCGCGCCATTGAAACGGAAATCCGCGAAGGACGCGGCTACGGGCAGGGCCTTGAGGCATATGTACTGCTGGACCTCGTGCACCTGGGCAGGAATAAAATTATCAACGATCTTCCGCAGATCCGTCACGTTGGCAAGCTGTTTGAAAACATAGATCTTGTGGACAGGCCCATGATCATCCGGCCCACGGCCCATTACTCAATGGGTGGCATTGCTGTGGCAAAGTTTGATGACATGTCCACGGAACTTCCTGGCCTGTTTACCGCAGGCGAGGCTTCCTGCGTGTCCATTCACGGGGCCAACCGTCTGGGCGGCAACTCCCTGGCGGATGCCGTGGTGACCGGCAAGATTGCCGGTGATGGCGCAGCGGCCTACGCCGGTTCGGCGGACCACAGTGCGGGCAAAAGGCTGGCTGATCTGGCCGGCCAGTGGCAGAGCCGCTTTACCAACGTTTCCAGCGGCGGCGATGCCAAGGAAATGTATGCCCTTCGCGAAGCGATGGGCGCGCAGTTGTGGGATAATCTGGGAATCTTCCGTACCCAGGCCAAGCTTGCCTCTTTGGCAGACACCCTGGCGGAGATGCGTTCGCGTTATGATGCCCTGCGCGTACCCAATGCCAATCCTGTCTATAATTCCGTGTTCACGGAGTATGTGGAGCTGGGCAACATGCTGCAGCTGGCGCAAGCCGCCTGCCTTGCCGCCACAGAGCGCAAGGAGTCGCGCGGAGCGCATACCAGGGAGGACTTCCCCAAGCGCGACGACGCCAACTTTCTCAAGCACAGCATGGTCACCATGAGTGAAAGCGGCAAAATGCATATGGGCTGGAAAGACGTGGAAATCACCAAGTTCAAGCCCGAGGAGCGTAAGTACTGATGGCTACACTCATTATTGACCGCTTTGACGGCAAAAAACACTACGAGCAAAGTTACGTTCTTGCCCCGGCCGACGTGTCCGGCAAGACTGTCCTCAATACATTACTGTTCATCAAGCAGACACAGGACCCCACGCTCAACTTCACGGCGTCCTGCCGTTGCGCCATTTGCGGGGCCTGCGGCGTCAGGGTCAACGGGCATGCCATTCTGGCCTGTGACACCAAGATGGACGATCTGATCGCGACCTATGGTTCCGACACCATGCGCATTTCTCCTCTTGCCAACTTCAAGGTCATTTCAGATCTGGTGGTGGACTGGGAGCCAGCAGTGGAAAACCTGCGCAAGATCCATCCCGGCATGGTCGCCAAGCCCGAATTTTCCATGAAGGAAGGCTGCCGCCAGACACAGGCGGAATTTGACCGCATCAAAAAACAGTGGGACTGCATCATCTGCGGCTGCTGCGCCTCCGAGTGCAACAAGCTCACCGCCGACAACCGGGACTATATGGAACCCTTTGTGTTCACGCATGCCTGGCGGGTCGCCAATGACTCGCGCAGCAAAGATCCCCTGCTGCACGGCAAGCCCGCCGTGGCCGGGGGCCTGTGGAACTGTGTGCACTGTCAGGAATGCGCCAACCGTTGCCCCAAGGGTATCAGCTCTGCCGATGACATTGCGGCCCTGCGCGCCAAGGTTATGGCAAAGGGCATGACAGACGGCGTTGGCCCGGCCCATGCCAAATCCTTCTACACCGACCTGGTGGAAGATTCGGGACGGCTCAACGAAGTGCGGCTGGCTCTGCGTACCGAGGGCATCAGCACCGTGACGCGTGCGGGCATGGCTATTACGCTCATGCGTCAGGGCAAGATGAATCCGCTCGAGGCATTTGGCGAAGATCCCGTTGAAGGGCATGCCGCCCTCGTGAAGATGATTGAGGCGGCCCATGCCGCCGCGAAGGAGTAGCCGTATGCAGACCGAATACGCCTTTTTTCCCGGCTGCGTGCTGACTCAGGCGGCCAAAGAATCCAGGATGGCCCTGGAGGCCGTGGCCCCCATCCTGAATATTACCCTGAGGGAAATACCCGGCTGGACCTGTTGCGGCGCCTCCCAGGCTCAGGATGTGGATCCCCTGGCAACCCTGGTAGCCAATGCCCGCAATCTGGCGCTTGCCGAACAGATGGGGCTGCCGGTGCTGACATCGTGCAGCACCTGTCTGCTCATGCTGCGCCGGGCCAAGGCGGAACTGGACGGCGGGCAGAAAGACCGCATCAACACGTTTCTTGCCAAGGGCAATATGGCCTATAAAGGCGAAAGTGAAGTGACCAGTCTGCTCTGGGTGCTGGCCCAGAATGCCGACGCGCTCAAGGCCAAGGTTGTCAAACCCCTCAATGGGATGAAAGTGGCGGCTTTTTACGGCTGTCACAGCTTGAGGCCCGAATCCGCACTGGGCTTTGAAAGCTCGGTGAATCCGTCGAGTTTCGAAAAGGTGGTTCATGCCCTGGGCGCGCAGGGCGTTCCCTTTGACAAACGGCTGGACTGTTGCGGTTTTCATGCCGTGTATCCGGCGGAAAAATCCGTCATGCTCATGACAAGCGAAATCATCAACAGCGCCGCCGCTGCCGGGGCCAATTGCGTGGTGACGCCTTGCCCCCTTTGCCAGATGCAGCTTGACATCTATCAGGACAATGCCCAGGAACTGCACAAGTCCAAAGCCCGTGTTCCCGTGCTGCACCTTTCGCAGTTGGTGGGGCTGGCTTTGGGGCTGCCTGCCGCGAAGCTGGGCCTGGACTATAACGTGATTGACGCCACAAAGCTCGGCTAGAGCAATTTCACTTTGAAATTGCCCTGGCGGCTGCGTGAGCAGTCGCCCGCCGCAAAGATGCAAGCGCAGCTTCAGCCGTTACGACAAAGGAAGTTACGGATGCTTCAGGAGTTGTAACGCGGGAAACTACGCTTGCAGACACCATGTGTAACGAGGGGTTTGTTTCCACACAACCACTGTCGCCATTCGTAAGGCTCGCAGGCTCGCCAACGACTGCCGCGAAGACAGCAGAGCTATTTACTTGCGCGGTTAAACGCCGAAGTGAGCGTGCCTTAAACTTTGAGAATATACATTCTCAAAGTTAATCTGCTCTAGGTTATTCAGCTTTGAAACAGACAAGGCCCCTGCCGCAATCAGCGGCAGGGGCCTTGTCTGTATGTATAAACCTTTGGGGCATTTGTCCCTTGAAACTACGTATCCTCACGGGGGGGATTTCATTACAGCGCGTAACAGCGCAAACACACTGCGCTTGCGCCTTTTCTGCGGGCATCTGCTCGCGCAGTCGCCAGAGCAGTTTCAAAGTGACAATGTCCTATGCGTCGTTCCCGCTCAGGGCGGCGCGTATGCGGCAGACGCCGCAGGTATCGCCCGAAGACGTGGGATAGCCGCACAGGGTGCAGGGCGCAAGGGTTACCCCCTCTTCGGCTTCACGCCGGGCAAAAACAGGCCGCCCCCGCGCCAGAAAACCCTGATAAAAGTCCAGCTTGCGGCCGGGCATGGCGGCTTCGAGGTTTTGCAGCAACCCCTTGAGCGTGGTGAAGCTGGCGCCGGGACTGTAGGGACAGGGCGCATAGTGGTTTTCTATGCCCATCAGAAAAGCATAGTTGGCGGTTTCAAATTCCGTGAGCCGCCACAGGGGTTTGACCTTGCGTGAAAAGCCGTGCTCGCTGTCGAGGCGCGGTCCCTGATCGGAAAGATAGGCCGTGTCCCAGCGCAGGGTATTGCTGAAAAGGCGAGCCACTTCGTCATCAAGGTTGTGTCCGGTGGCAAGGGCGTCAAAGCCCTCATCCAGCGCGACCTTGTTGAAAAAATGGCGCTTGATCTTGCCGCAGGCCGAACAGACGGGACGGTTCAGGCGCGCTTTTACCGCCGGGATGGCAAGGCCCTCGGCTTCCATTTCCCTGACCATGAGCGTGAGGCCGTGCTTGGCGCAAAAGCGTTCCACAACGCCCCGCGCCGCGGCCGAGGACACGGGGATGCCCAGGTCAATGTGCAGGCCCGTGACATTGTAGCCCTGGCGTGAAAGCTCAAGCATGAGAGCAAGGGAATCCTTGCCGCCCGAAAGGGCCACGAGCACGCGCTCGTCACGGGTAAAAAGCTTCTGCCCCTCAATGCCCCTGGTTACCTGGCGGGAAAAAAAGTCCTTGTAGCAGTCGGGGCAAAAGGCGGCATTATGGCTGCGCAGGGCCACTGCGGCCTCGGCTTTGCAGATTTTACACTTCATCGCTGTTCCTGGGCTGTATTTGAAGACGGTATGGCAGAGTATTTCAGTACGTAATTATATTCAAGACCGGGGGGCGTCATCGTGGCCCGGCTCAAGCCAGCCCAGTCGGCGACACCAGCGGGTATACAGGGTGCAGGCGCGCGCCGCAAAGGCTTCCAGCCCCACAAGGGGGCGCAGG
>NZ_JBAIYR010000007.1:0-28643 GCF_036763145.1 Desulfovibrio sp. 1188_IL3213
ATTTGTTGACTCGCAGTTGCCAGACCGCGAGATTTTTTAACAAATCAAAAGGAGTTTTACTCACTTGGGCAAAGCTATAAGCTTTTTAGAACCCCCCGCCTAGCGGGGGGTTTTCTAGTTACAAAAAACGCTGGGAAGAGTCTTCCCAGCGTTACATGTTTGCGAAGGCCCGGCAAGCAGGGGCCAGCCATAAAAACCGCTGCCTGTCATGGCTTTTCGCCATTCCACCCTGCTTCGCGTTTTCGCTTCAGCCCTGTTTTTGCAAAAGGGCCTGTAAGGATTGCACGTCAGGACACAGCCAGTCGGCCTCAGCCGCTTTCAGCTCCGCCTCAGAGCCATATCCGTATAAAACCGCAGCGCACGGCATGCCCACCTCATGCGCGCCGGCCACATCGTACTTGCGATCCCCGACCATCAGGCAGGATGCAGAAGGAATAACGCCCAGCCGGTCACAGGCATAGCGCAGCACTGCGGTTTTGTTGTTACGAGGGCCGTTAAATTCCGCTCCGGCCACACAAGAAAAGCAGCGCGCGATGTCGAAATGCTCCACAATACGCAGGGCAAAAGGCTCGGGCTTGGAAGTGGCGAGCGCCAGAATGCGCCCCTCTTCCGCCAGCGTGTGCAAAAGATCGTATACGCCGTCATAAAGACGGTTTTCAAAAATGCCCTGGTCTGTGTAATATTCTCTGTATTTACGGATAACACCTTCCACTTTTTCCGGATCGTTGGGAAAAAGTTTGGAAAAAGAATCGCGCAAGGGAGGCCCGATAAAAGGAATCAGGCTTTCCCGAGTCATGGAAACGCCAAAATATTTCAGGGCGTATTGCACAGAGTTGATTATGCCGACTTCAGAATCCGTAATGGTTCCATCCAGATCAAAAAAAACAGGATTAAAATTCAAGAAAGCCTCCTTGGGCGGACAACCGGGCTGCCCTTCTGTCGCAAAGGCCGCCCCGTATTCGGGGCGGCCTTGCACATATGAATCAAGACGCGCGCATTCCGTTAAGGAATGTCGGTAAGCATCGGTATTTCCTTGGAAGACGTGATGGACACAGAGTGTTTTATCTCGGCCTTTCCATCGCCGGGTACTTCTATGTTCCACAACAGCATGTGCTCATCAGGCACCTGCTGCGATGCCGGTGAATCGTTATACGAGACAGACACGCCCTGATCCACGATCATCGGCATGGGGCGCTCCACGCGCACGGTAATGGCATCCTTGTGCAGGTTGGTGAGCACATATGTCCATGCCCAGGTCCAGGTGCGGCTTTTTTCGATAAAACCGCTTTCACCACGCCGCTTGCTGTTCACAATCACATTCACGTGTACACGGGGATCAGGCCCGAAATACAGGGTTGCTTCTCCGCCGCGCGGCGTGAAAAATCCCTGTCCGACGCCCTGGCCGTCCACGCTGAATTCAGCCGAGCCGTCCGGCCAGGACTGTTCCGGCGGCAAGCTGTATTTGCCCATAAGCCACACACGGCTGTCGCCCACCCTGGGGCGAACCAACCACTGCAAAGGCGTTTTCCACGTGTCTTCCACAATGAGCAGCCGCGAACGCCCTTCAGGCAGGCCGCGCACTGCCAGGTTCCAGCGGGCAAAAACAGCGCTGCCGTCGTGTTCCACCAGAGGTTTCGCAAGCGCAACATCCGCCTGGGCCGACATCACCGTAGCTTCCCGGGTCATAGCGCGCAGCGGGGCCGCAGGCTGAGGAATCGGGGCTTGAGAGTCGACGACCCATTTGCGCAGGTTCGCCGGTTCACGCGGGCCTTCGCCGCGTGAAATAAGGGTGAGTTGCGTGTTGCTCCAATCAATGCCGGAAAGCTGCCATATTTCAGCCATAAGCCGCACAGAAGTTTCATTGCTCTTGCTGTTTCCGGTTTTGGCATCAAAGCTGTAAACAGGGCGCCAGCCGCAGTTGTTCAGTTGATAGCTGTAGGCCACTTTCAACTGCTTGGCCGCCACAGGTTTGCGCAGGGCAATGGTGATGCGCTGCCCCATTTCCGGGCTTAGCGGCATCAGGTCCAGCTGCTTGCGAAGCACATCGACCAGGCTTTCGAGGTTGGCCCGTTCAATGACCAGTTCGGGAATGGCACTGCCCTGCCTTTTTTCCCTTTGCGTCAGATCCTGATACGAGCTGCTGCTGGGCGGAGTTTCCCACAGGGCCAGTTGCGCCTTGACGGCAGCAAGCTTGCCGCTGGCCTGATTTATTTCAGCGTTCAGGTCCGCCCGAAGTTGGGCCAGGTGACCTCTGCGCTCCAGCGACTGGGGCGTGGAAGTCCAGCGGGCAATGGTGTGGCCGGGAACACTGATCTGGAGATTTTCCGCATCGCCGGGCAGCACAAAGCTCAGGATGCCCATGTCGTCATCCATAAGGACAGGCAGGGTTTCTTCAACCTGCACCGATCCGCCCGAGGGCGAAAGTATGGCTGAGATGGGACTTGCTGGAGAAGTGGGAGCAATGGAGGCGGAAGAGGTTTTTTCCTGGGCTGCCCAGGCGCTGCCTGCTGTCATGAGTGCCAGCACCAGGGCCAGCAGGACAGCTTTTATGCCTGGTGCGGCGGCATCGTTACGAATTTTAATTTGCGATTTTACTTTTGTATGCATCTGCCCTCCGGAGCGGTCAGCCCCCGCGCCGGGCGATCCGACGCGGGGGCAGCACTCATCGTGTCAGTTTGCGGAACTTGAGGCGGTGTGGCGTATCGGCATCCTTGCCGAGACGCTTTTTACGATCTTCCTCATAATCCGAATAATTGCCTTCAACAAAAATCACGCCGGCCTCATCTTCAAAAGCCATGATGTGGGTAGCCACCCTGTCGAGAAACCAGCGGTCATGGCTGATTACCAGCACGCAGCCCGCAAAGTTGTCCAGGGCGTCTTCAAGAGCGCGCATGGTGTTGACGTCAATATCGTTTGTGGGTTCGTCAAGCAGCAGAACGTTGGCCCCGGATTTCAGCATGCGGGCCAGATGCAGACGGTTACGCTCTCCACCGGAAAGCACATCCACTTTTTTCTGCTGATCAGCGCCGTGGAAGTTGAAACGGGTGCAGTAAGCGCGCGCGTTTACCTCACGGTTGCCGAGCTTGATGGTTTCGGCCCCGTCACTGATAAGCTCGTAGACGGTTTTACCCGGGGTCAGGGATTCGCGTCCCTGATCCACATAGGCAAACTGTACGGTTTCACCAACCTTGAGCGTGCCGGTGTCAGGCTTTTCCAGCCCCACCAGCATCTTGAACAGGGTGGTCTTGCCCGCGCCGTTGGGGCCGACAATGCCCACAATGGCTCCGGGAGGAATCAGCGCATTGGCCCCGTCCATAAGCATTCTGTCGCCCAGGGATTTGCCAAGGCTGCTCAGCTCGATCACGCTTTTGCCAAGGCGCGGTCCCGGAGGAATATAGATTTCAAGGTCGGGCGCGCGTTTTTCACTTTCGTGCGAAAGCATGGCCTCGTAAGCGTTGAGGCGGGCCTTGCCCTTGGCGTGGCGGCCCTTGGGCGACATGCGCACCCACTCCAGTTCGCGCTGCAGGGTCTTCTGCCTTTCGGCTTCGCTTCGCTCTTCAGTGGCAAGACGCTTCTGCTTCTGCTCAAGCCAGGAAGAATAGTTGCCCTTCCAGGGAATGCCCCGGCCCCGGTCAAGCTCAAGAATCCACCCCGCCACATTGTCGAGAAAGTAGCGGTCGTGCGTGACGGCGATAACAGTGCCGGGGAACGTGGAAAGATAGCGCTCAAGCCAGGCTACCGATTCCGCATCCAGATGGTTGGTCGGTTCGTCGAGCAGCAGGATGTCGGGATTTTGGAGCAACAGGCGGCACAGGGCCACGCGGCGGCGCTCACCGCCGGAAATCTGCTGCACGGGCATATCACCGGGGGGGCAGCGCAGGGCGTCCATGGCCATTTCAAGGCGCGAGTCCAGATCCCAGATGTTTTTGGCATCCATGAGTTCCTGTACCTCAGCCTGCCGCGCAATGAGCGCGTCCATCTCGTCCGGCTCCATCGGTTCGGCAAATTTGGCATTGATTTCTTCAAACTGCCGGGCAATGGCCGTGAGTTCGCTTACGCCGTCCTCAACCACCTCGCGCACGGTGCGCGTTTCGTGGGCAAGCGGTTCCTGCTCCAGATAACCGATGGTGTAACCAGGGGCCAGAACGGTCTTGCCGTCAAAGGACTGGTCCACACCAGCCAGAATTCTCAGCAGGCTGGATTTGCCCGCGCCGTTCAAACCAAGCACGCCGATTTTGGCTCCATAAAAATAGGAGAGGGAAATGTCTTTCAGCACTTCCTTCTGCCCGTGGCGCTTGGTCACGCGGATCATGGAATAAATAATCTTGTCCGGTTCGTTGCTCATGATGCTCCTCAAAATTTGGTGACGTTTTCGCCTTGGCAAAGGTGCGGTGCGAAAACGCGCGCCAAATGGGCGCGCTCCTAACGACACAGAGTATCCGCTTGGAGCAGCTTTTTCAAGTGAGATGCATGCCGGACATTTGGCGCGCACACCGTATAAATCACTGCCAACTCATTATTGATAGTAAGTTTTTATCCATGCCCTTGCCATCCGCACGCCAGTCTGACAGTATGCCGATGTCCGCACACTACGCCTCAGGCGGAGGAAAAACAGACTTGCTGCGCCTTGCAATCATCATCAGCGCCGGCCTCACGCGCTATATGGGCCTTGTGGTCATTGCCTGTTCCGCTCTGGCCCTCTGGCGGCCCGAGCTTTTCCGGTGGGTAGCCCCATACGTCACCCCGCTTCTCGGACTCATCATGTTTGGCATGGGCATGACCCTGCGCGTGGGAGACTTCAACCATGTGCTGGCGCGGCCACGGCATATCGCTCTGGGCATAGTAGCCCAGTTTGCCCTGATGGCCCTGCTGGCCTTTGTTTTTTGCCATGTCTGCTCTCTGCCGCCGGACATGGCTATGGGTCTCATCCTCGTTGGCACGGCCCCTGGTGGAACCGCCTCCAATGTCATGGCCTATATCGCCAGGGCCGATGTCCCCTACGCTGTGACGCTCACATCCCTGGGTACGTTTCTTGCTCTTCTGCTCATGCCCGCCCTGACATGGCTTCTTGGCGGCGTGTGGATACCTGTGGATGTGGGCGGTCTTGTGCTTTCCATCAGCAAGATAGTGGTGGCTCCCGTCCTTATGGGGCTTGCGGCGCACCGTTTTTGCGGCGGGCTGACCCGTCGCGCCCTGCCCTTTTTGCCCCTGCTTTCCGCCCTGACCATCACTCTTGTGGTGGCTGGCATTCTGGCTATAAATGCCGCGAGCATCCTGAAGGCCGGCCTGGACATTTTTATGGCTGTCATCTGTCTTAACCTTGCCGGCCTTGCCCTGGGCAGCCTGCTGGCCCGTCTTTTCCGGCTTGACCGAAGCACCGGCCGCGCCCTGTGCCTGGCAGTCGGCACTAAAAATTCCGGCCTTGCCACCGCGCTTGCGCTGACACATTTTTCGCCTGCGGCAGCCATCGCGGGCGCCCTTTACAGCGTGTGGCAGAATATTTCAGGGGCGCTGCTTTCCAACTTTTTTCATACCCGCCCAACAGATATTATCCCAAACAAGGAATTATAATGGACTTCCGCTTTTTTCCCGTGCTTGGCGGCACCACCCTTGTGGCCGGCACGGCCATAGGCGCCGGCATGCTGGCCTTGCCGATGGCCTCGGCCGGAATGTGGTTTTCGTGGTCAATCGGGCTGATGCTGATCTCCTGGATTATCATGCTGCGCTCAAGCCAGGCCCTTCTGGAAGTGAGCATGCACTTTGAACCCGGACACAGCTTTCATACTATGGTGCGGGAATTGCTGGGGCCAAAGTGGAGCCTTGTGAATGGCTTTGCCGTTGCCTTTGTGCTCTATACCCTGGTGTATGCCTACGTGAGCGGGGGCGGGTCCATTATTGAGCAAAGCATCACCTCCATAACCGGCGCAGCGCCGCCAAGGCTGATCAACAGCCTGGTGTTCGCCCTGCTGCTCACGGTCTTTATCTGGTGGAGTTCCGAAGCGGTCGACAAATTTTCCATTTTGCTTGTGGGCGGCATGGTCATTTCCTACTTTATTTCCGTCAGTGGCATGATAACGCACCTGCGCGTGGATACGCTGCTGGATCGCAATGGCAGCGGCGGAGAAATGATCTTCCTGTGGGGAGCCGTTTCAACCTATCTGACATCCTTCTGTTTTCACGCTTCTGTGCCGAGTCTTGTCAAATATATGGGCAAGGAGCCGCGCACCATTGATGCAAGCCTGCGCTACGGCACAATAGTGGCCCTGGTCTGTTATGTCTCCTGGCTGGTTGCCGCGGACGGCAACATTTCACGGGCGGACTTCAAAGGCGTTATTGAAGCGGGCGGCAACGTTGGCGACCTTATGGCCGCAGCGGGCAACAACCTGAGCAGTTTTCTGGTGTTGCGAATGCTTGAGGGTTTTTCACTTCTGGCTGTTTCAACCTCTTTTCTGGGAGCGGGTCTGGGGCTTTTTGACTATATGGCCGACCTGTGCAATTTTGACAACAGCCGCTCGGGAAGAACCAAGACCCTGCTTGTGACCTTTGCGCCACCCATTCTGGGGGGGCTTATCTGGCCTGACGGCTTTTTACCCGCCATCGGCTGGGCGGGGCTGGCATCGGCATTCTGGGCAGTTATCATACCGGCCCTTTTGCTCAGCAGCAGCCGGAAGCGCTACGGCAAGTCCGCGTACACGACGCCGGGCGGCCGTCTGACCGTACCCCTGCTGCTGGCATACGGCTGCTTTGTCGCTGTTTGCCATACACTTTTTGTCTTTAACCTGTTACCCATGTACCGCTGAAAGGAGCAATCATGAACAAGGAAGTCATCAGCACAGACAAGGCTCCTGCCGCCGTTGGCCCATACAGCCAGGCCATCAGGACGGGCAATCTCATATTTCTTTCCGGTCAGGTTCCCATTGATCCCGCAACCGGCAAACTGGTGGAAGGCGATGCCGCCGCCCAGGCCGTCCAGTGCTGCAAAAATGTGCAGGCCATTCTCGAATCACAGGGTTTGACCACTGCAAACATTGTGAAAACAACGGTCTTTATTACCGACATCAAAACCTTCGGTGCGGTAAACGAAGTGTACCAGCAGTATTTCAGCGCTCCCTGCCCCGCGCGCTCCTGCGTGGAAGTCAGCGCCCTGCCGCTGGGCGCCAAGGTGGAGATCGAATCCATCGCGGCAATATAAACATACGACATTTCCGACAGAACGGTGGAAAAATGCGAAGCAACGCTTTTTCCACCGTTTTTTCGTGGGCGTTGCGATGGTCACGCTCAGGCTTCTCCGGCAGTTTTTTCTTGCCATTTTGACCTGTTTACAAAATAGTGAGATATTAGAAAATAACCGAACCACCTGATCAAAAGGCAGAACCATGAAGCGGTGGCATTGGAATGCCAAGGGCCTTTCCGCCCTGGACAAACAGCAGAACCTTCTGCAGCACAGTCTGGCGGTCTGGCCGCGCAGGGGAAAAACCCTGCTGGAGGTCAATTGCGGCCAAGGGATACTTTCGCCCTTGCTGTGGGAATGCGGTTTTGACCTCACAGCAACAGAACTGCGTCCGGAACTGCGGACGCGGGCCGCTGCCGTCATGGGCAGCCGGGCGGAAATAACCGCCGCCGCAGATGACCACCTGCCTTTTGAGGACAGCTCATTTGACGGAGTTGTGCTCCACCTCTCCGGCGGTGATAAAAAGAAAATGGAAGTCGCCGTGCGTGAAGCCTTGCGCGTCACTTCCGGCGGACTTGCCGTTACCTTCTGGAACAGCGCCTCTCTTGCGTACCTGCTGCACTGCCTTCAAGGCCGAAAAGACCCCTGGCCGGGGCCTGTATACTCGTGGTGGCGCGTCTGGCGCATGCTCAAAGAAATGGGGGGCGGCAAAACCTGCGGCATGAGCACTCTTGCCGGGCCGCGCTGCCTCTGGAACAGTTCCTGCTCACTGGGCGGCTGCATTCGCAAGCTGCCCCTTCCTCTGGGTGCATGGTGCGTTGTCCGCCTTGATCTTGGCCCTGCGCGCCCCGTAACGCCTTTGCCTCTCAAAATCAAAGGACAGCGCCTGCGCAGACCGGAACCGGCGCTGGAATATGGTTCAAAAAATTCCCTGAATTCTCAGTGAATTAGAAAATATCGGGTGCGTCATGAACTTCCCTGATCTTTCCCGGCTGATTTCCTTTGTACGCCAGCATGTTCTTGCGTTTGCCGCGGGCATACTGATCGTGATTGCCGTGGTGCTGCTGTTCAGCGGCTGGCGGTATTACCAGTTCCGTCAGTCCAGTCTTTACGCCTATGAAGAGCTGCGTGACGCCCTGAAAGGTGCCCAGACAAATAATCTTGCCGAAATGGTGGACTTCAACGCTCTTTCCCGGCAGTTGGCGGCCAGCCTCGCGCGAAGCTATCCTTTTCTCAAGGCGGGGCCTGATCAGGAGCGCCAGATCAGCGACATGATACAAACCGCCCTGCTCAAGCAGCTGCGTTCCAAGCAGGAGGCCGCCAAGGAAGAGCCGGACCTGAAAACACGGCTAATGACTCCGCTTTATGCCCTGCCTTCAGACTTTCTGGAGCAGCTTGCCAAAACCATTCACCTGCAAACTTCCAGCGAGGGTACGGCCCTGCTGACGGCCAAAATACGCCACCCTCTGCTGGATAAAAACTTCTCGCTGATCCTGCGCATGGACAAAACCGCCGAAGGCTGGATCGTGCGCAACCTGGTGAACGGGCCGGAACTTACGCGCCAGTTTCGCGAAGCGCAGGTAGAACGCATGCGCGGGCAGCGGCAGGTGATCGTTGACAAAAACACACAGACAGAGCGGCGCATCAGGGATATTTTCCCCATTCAGTCCTGCTCGGCGGATGCCGGACTGCTTTCAGACGGCAGCACCCTGCTTGTGGTGGTGCGCGCACTTGCGCGGGACATCGGCACAGTGGGGGTCAACAACATGAACCTGTCTGTGGCAATCGCCGATGCTTCTGGCAACACCCTGTTAAGCCGCAACCTGAATGCCGTACAGCCCGTCCGTCCGGGCGAAGACTTCAAGCGCAGCTGGACCATTGAACTGGACGGACACAGCGAACTCGGCCGACTCTTATTGCAGGGCCAACCCCTGAAATGCACGGCTGCATGGAAAACCCTCGGGCTGGACAACGGCGAGGTGCTGCACATTTCGGACACTCCCGAACCTATCGAAGAATTTCAATAGTTGCGGCACACTATTGACACAAATATGGCTTTTCTCTCCGCTGCTTCTGTGCCATAATACGCGGCGTCGCCCAGCTTGGTCAGGGCAAAAAATTTTTCGTCATGGCTGCCGGTAAACAGGGCGGCCCGTATCGGCCACCTGTTTCATTGCGCCGCGCCCGCAAGGCCGGAAATACCGGCTGCCAAGACGCGCTTTGCAGGCAAGTTCCAGCAAAACGGCCAGGCCATGCCGACCGTTTCCATCGTCAACTTTGAAGGAGCCGCCACATGTCGGGCCTCAGCCGATCCATCCACCTTACGGTGCACATTCACAAAGATCCGGCCGCCATGGCCGAACGCGCCGCACATATTCTTGCCGCCGCCTGCGAAGAGGCTGTTGCCGAAAGGGGTGTCTTCCGCATCGCCCTGTCCGGCGGGCAGACCCCCATTCCTCTTTTCCGGCTGCTTGCCGGTGACGACTGGGCCGACCGGCTGCCCTGGGACAAGATAAGCATTTTCTGGGTGGACGAACGCTGTGTGGGGCCGGAACATACCGACAGCAACTACGGCCTCGCCCGCAGAGAACTTCTCAGCCACGTCCCGGCCACACATTTCTACCGCATGCGCGGTGACGAAGACCCCGTAAAGGCTGCCATCAAGTATGAAGGGCAGCTCCGTGCAGAATTCGATCTGGGTCCGCAGGACATCCCCCGCTTCGACTTCATGCTGCTCGGCATGGGAGAAGACGGGCATACCGGCTCCATTTTTCCTCATTCGCCCGCCCTTGCGGAAAAAAAGCGACTGGTCATTGACCAGTATGTTCCGGAACGCAAAGCTGACCGGCTCACCCTTACCCTGCCGGTCATCAATAACGCCCGCTGCTGCATGTTCCTTGTAACCGGGGCCGAAAAGCATGATGTGCTTTCCCGTGCTCTCAACCTGCTGGCTCCGCCCACGCTGCCCGCCCAGATGGTGCGGCCCGGCTTTGGCGACCTTGTGTGGGTCGTGGACGAAGCTGCGGCCACCGGCGTATAGGCCAAAGCAAAATCAGACGCCAGCCGTCTGAGGGCAAGTCGGCTTCAGGCGCTGCCCCAAGGGTTTGCGCAGGTGACAGCAATGTCATCTATTTGGCTCTTGCGCCTGTAGTGACCATCATTACAATTTGAACATATTTAATTATCAAAAGTAAAACCGCTCCAGCCGACAAAGCGGCCGCTGATGCCGCTTTTTACTCAAAACCACATCCGCCACTGGCTTTTATGCGGCGCTGGTTTTTACAGAGATGAAACCTGCCGGACACAGCACACTCCGCATATAAAAAGCAATCGACCGGCTTTTCCCGTAATCAGAGGGAAAAGCCGGTCGGAACATTTTGCGCCGCTGTACGTTCTTCGCGGAATTTTCCGCGCGTGAACTTCATCCGGCGTCAGGATGCTGCCCAGACTCTTTGCTACTGTAAAGCTTTAAGGATAGCGGCAGCAGACACGGACGAAAGGGCCTGCCCGTCCACAATCACTGCAGGCAGGCTTTTTATGCCGTAATACCTGCTTATTTGCTCAGCCTGATAAAGGTTAACGTTACCGGCATCATAACAATACTTTGCCACGTTCAGCTCCTGGCTCGCCGGAACCGGTGGCTGCAGGCGGGAAAGATAGGCATAGTGGATGGGGTAGTCCGTGTTTCTGACGGTAGCGTCATATTCATTCTGGAACGGCACAGCGCGCCCACGGGTGCTTTTCTGCTCGGCCTTGACCTTGTTCCACTGCCCCAAAGCATATGTCAGATACGGCATGGCCTGCCCTGGACGAGAATGGGTAATCCAGATCGCCAGCCCCATAAGATCCGTGCCGTAATATTCCTTGCTGTTGGCAAAAACAGCAATTTTGCACTGCTGCGGGGAAAGGGACCGGCTGGCATCAACAACGGCCTGCCAGACCTTTTCGCTCTGCGGCGCGGCAAAATCAAGCAGCACAAGGACTTCGTGCGGCGCCGTGGGATTGCCGAAAACCACAGGATAAACTTCATGTTTCCACTGAGGGCGATGCGCAGCTTCGCCTTCGATGGTAGGAACACTGCCCCCCATTTTCTGAAGCATGGCCGCGCCCTCGGCCGTGGCCGAACGCATGTTCGGCATATCCCGGTGCATATGCGGGTTATACTGGTTTGTATTGCCGTTCTGCGCCGTCGGCGGCAGATTTACCGCTGGCCCGGCAGCAGGCCCGCCGCTTCCGGCCCCACAGCCCACAAGCAACATGGCCGCACACAGCATGGTCACTAACAATGCGCGCATAAATCACCTCATACAGATTCAAAACAGGACTGGGCGGCATCCTCCAGATGACGCAACCATATCTCAGCAAAACCGGCGTATTCCGCCGTACCTTTCAACACAGGCACACACTGGCGTCCTTGCGACTCCACACGACTGCGCCATGATTGACTGTCCTGCCCGGCCATATCCTTGAGAGCATGGTTGCCGACCACAGAAAGCAGCGGCATAAGCCATACTCTCTCAGAAGAAAGACGGGGCAAAATATCCTCAAGCAGCACAGCTCCGTTCATGGCTCCCACATGTACGCGGGCATCAAGGCCGTAAACGGCATCCGCCAGGTCGGCGTAACGGGCCACGGCCTCGTGCTCCGCGCCGTGTCCCATAAAAATAACATCTTCTTGAGCGGTGCGCCCGGCCGGCAGGTGGTTCACGCAGGCGCGGGCCGCAGCTTTCAGGTCATCGGCAGATGCCAGCATGGGAGCGCCGACATCACAGCGCAGACCACTCTGGGCCGCCACTTCGTCCACAGCCGCGCACACTTCACCGTGCTCGCGACCGGATATGGTTTGAAGAGGCTGTACCGCCACATGGGTAAAGCGTTCCAGGCTGAGACGCCGCAAAGCCTTGCGGACAGAGTCGCTTTTTTGTCTGGCCCGGGCCAGACGCTCCCGCAACAGCAGCGAAGTATACGCCCAGCGCACCGGCACCCCTGGGTAACGCTGACGCACAAGCGCATCAAAACCCTTGAGGGCGTTCTGCCCCTGGGGGCTGCTTGCGCCAAAAGCCACCAATAATATTGCTCGTCTCATACGGCTGATTTGTACGTTACTTGCAGCATGGTGGCAAGAAGGCAGTCTCCAGATGTGGAAAGGCGGCCTCTGTATTGACCAGCATGGCTCACAACGATACAGTGCCAGCATTATGGGACGTACGCTTCTTTGGGGAGGCGTGTGCCGTCCCGGGAGGTTCAGATGGCAAAGGCGCTGATTCTGGGAGGCGCAACCGGTCTGCTGGGGCAGGCCCTTGTTCGTGTGCTTACGGCAAAAGGCTGGCAAGTGGCGACCCTGGGCAGGCAGGACGGTAATGTGATGGATTTTGATTTTTTGCAGTCGCGCTTGCGCAAGGCAGACGCGGATGTGGTTTTTAACGCGGTTGGTTTTACAGCCGTTGACGCAGCCGAGGACGATCCCGACGGAGCTTGCGAGGCAAACCGTGCATTGCCCGATGCGCTGGCGCATATCCTCAAAACCCTCGGCAGCGGGCATCTGGTTCACTACAGCACTGACTTTGTTTTTCAGGGGCAAGGCGAAACGCCCCTGACAGAAGAAGACGAGCCGCACCCTCTGTCGGTCTACGGCAGCACCAAACTAGAGGGCGAGCAGGCCGTGTTGCGCGAATTGCCCGAGCGCTCCTGTGTGCTGCGCACGGCATGGCTTTTCGGCCCCGGCCGCAAAAATTTTGTGGACACCATCGTGGCAGCCTGTGAAAGACGAGATACCATCAACGTGGTTCACGACCAGATCGGCTCCCCCACATACAGTATGGATCTGGCGCAATGGAGCGCCGCACTGGCCGAAAAAAGCGCCACAGGACTCTGGCACGCCGTCAACAGCGGCCAGGCCAGTTGGTGCGAACTGGCCTGCGAATCCATCAACCTCGCGGCCACTTCCTGCCGGGTCATGCCCATTGATTCGGCCCAATGGCCGCAAAAAGCGCGAAGGCCGGAATTTTCCGTGCTGGACAACAGCAAGCTGGGAACCTTTCTGGGCAAAAAACCACGCCCCTGGCCCCAGGCCCTGCGCGACTATATCTTCAGCGACTACCTGCCTTCTCACCGCAAGGAGAAAGACAAGCATTGACTCCATGCCAGCAGACCATGTCCCCCCTGCCGAACACCAGACGAAAGGCCACGGCAGACAGCCGCGCCAGTAACGCAGGCGGCCTGCATGCAAACGTCTGCGGCCCGATGCGAAAAGCGGGGCGCTGCGCTGTGCGCCGTGCGGGCATGTTTGCTCTTATGGCTTTGATGCTGCTCCCCCTGTGCGCTCTGCTGCTCCCTGCCGAAAGTCAGGCCCGGCCCAGGAGTATGGAGGATCTGGCGGCAATTTCAGGCAAGCTGGTGGAAACGGGCGTCAGTTACGGGGCCATTCCATCGCTGTACAGGCCACGCTATGACCGCACTCTGGACGCTGACCTCAATACCAGCGCCGACGAAGTCGTTTTCGTGGTCATGCTGCCCGGTGGCCCTCGCATCTACCTGCAGCGCTATATGGTCTGGCATCAGGTTGTCAACGAACTCATTGATGACGTGGCCTACACCATCACCTACTGCCCCACCACCGGCACACTCATGGCCTACAATGCCTCCATGGGTGGCCTCAATCTTATTTTTGACGTAGAAGGCCGCCTTTATGACGGCAACAGTGTGCTTATTGACAGAAATTCCGGCAGCCTCTGGCTTCAGGAAACAGGCATGGCCTTTGAAGGCCCCCTTATGGGCAGAGGGCTGCCGACCATTCCTGTCTTCTGGACATCCTGGGGGGCTGCGCGCAGCGTTTTTCCCCAGGCATCGGTCATGGCAAAACCCGCGGGAAATCGCCCCTACGGGCGCGACCCTTACGGTAGCTACCAGCGCAAAGATACCTACTATGACAACGACAGGCTCATCTACCCTGTGGAACGCCTGGACAGACGTTTCCCGCGCAAGACCCACATGCTTTGCCTGGAGTATGAAAATTATCTGCTGGCCCTTGATGTGGCCTATGTGAAGAAAAAAGGGACAGTAAATTTTTTCGTGGGCCCGCATGCCCTGCTGGCCGCTCATGATCCACATCTGGATGTAGTGCGCGTGTTCAACCGGCAGATATGGGCCGAGCCTTTTCTGTTTGTGAGCCGCTACGGCAAACTGATGGATTTGAAAACACGGAGCATATGGGACCCGGCCACCGGAAAAGCCCTGGAAGGCAATATGAAAGGGGCCGCCATGCCCGAATATTTCGGAGGCTATTCCATGTGGTTTGCCTGGTACAGCATCAATCCCGAAACGCTTACCGTTCCCGGCCCTGGCGAAGTGCCGGAAAACCTGCTTTCGCCTGATGCCCCTGGACAAGACAGCGCAGCCCCCGGCTCTGCTGTCGCTCCAGCCGCCCTGGCACTTCCGGCAAACCTTTGACCGGCACACTGCCGTCTGCCAAGCTGTGCTTGCCCCAGGTTCTGAGAACAACGCAAATCCCCGCGCCCGCGCACAACAACTGACGGTTCGCGTCAGAAACACCCGCCATTGCCTACTGGAACGCCGCGCGCAGCCCTTACCCTGCACATGCGTCATTAGAGCAGATTAACTTTGAGAATATACATTCTCAAAGTTTAAGGCACGCTCACTTCGGCGTTTAACCGCGCAGATAAACTGCGCTTACGCCTCCGTAGCGAACGTCTGCTCACGCAGCCGTCCGAGCAATTTAAAAGTTAAATTGCTCTAGCGCAGCTGTAGCGCAGCATCAGCCTAGAGCAGACTAACTTTAAGAACCCATTCTCAAAGTTTACTTCGGCACTTAACAGCGCAATAAATTGCGCTTACTCACGCAGTCGCCAGAACAATTGCAGAGCAAACACGCCCTAATCTTTCCGGTTTTCTCCGGTGATGCCAAATTCAATGGGTATTTTTATATAAAAAATACCGAGCCGCTCTTCTTCAATTTTTGCGAACAAGAGTTCCGCCTGTGCCGGATTCACAGCCATAGTCACTTCCACAGGCTGTTCACCCATTTCAAAAAAATGGGCCGAGTAGTACTTGCCGTTCCGCCCGTAGCCTCCCTGTGCCGCTGCCACAGTGGCCCCCTTGATTCCCACCGCCCTGGCCTGCTGAAGCAGCCATTCCGCAAGGCTTAACATGCCGTGAACACGCCCCTGCTGCGTAAAAAATGTAAGCTGATAGCCGTGCATCATGACCTCCTAGAGCAGATTAACTTTGAAATGCTTCATATTTCAAAGTGTTCATTCAGCCTAAAAGTGCGATTTTCGGCTGAATCCACGCCACATTGTGGCGCGCTGCACTTTCGTGCAGCGTTAGAGCATTTACACTTTTTCAAAGTTAAAATGCTCTAGCGAAAGCAGGATCGTAAAAAAGCGAACGTTCCCATGCCGAGCAACATCATTATCAGTGAGCCGCCAACGTGCAGTGCAATGGCAGCCACGGCCGTCATGACGCGCTGCCCCTGCAGCAGGGCGCCGATTTCTGCCGTAAACGTTGAAAAAGTCGTCAGACCACCAAGAAATCCGGTGATGACAAGCAGCCGCATCTCCGGCCCCACGGTGGGCAGCGCGTTGAAAACGCTGACAGCTACACCTATAAGGTAGCCGCCAAGCAGATTAGCCGCCAGTGTTCCCAGAGGTATGGGAAGAAAAACGGCATTCAGCATGACTCCCAGGAACCAGCGTAAAACGGCCCCGCAAGACGCCCCGATACTTATGAGGACAAGGGTCTTAAGCATATATTCTCCCTCTGTCACCGCTTGTGCGCAGGAACAACAAGTATTTTCAGAAGAGCAGCCGCCAATGCGGAGCACAATCCCGAAAAAATAAAGGCTGTGGCAGGAGATATTTCCTGGTATAGAAAACCAAAAATCACCGAAGCCGGTAAAAGCAGCAAGCCCGCGGCAAGATTAAACCAGCCAAAAGCGGAGCCACGCCGCCCTTCCGGCACGAGGTCGGCAACAAAGGCCTTTTCGACGCCTTCAGCAGCACCCATAAAAAGCCCATAAAAGCCGAACAGCCACAAAAGCACGGCCATGTTGTCACCAGAGTTGCTCATACCCAGATAAAAAAGGGCATAGGCCAGATAGCCGCCAAAAAGTACGGGCATACGCCCCACTCTGTCTGAAAGCGCAGACAACGGTACTGAAAACAGCATGGCTATGGCGGATACCGCCGCCCACAGCAGAGGAATCATCTCTGTTGCAATGCCCAGATCTTTTGCCCGCAGCAAAAGAAACATGTTGGATGAATTGCCGAGCGTGAAAATCCCCACCACCACAAGATAGCGCTTAAATACCGGCGGCATGCCACTCAAGCGCCAATCAAAGGCTGCGGTTTCTTTTTGCCGCGCCACAGCCGGTTCACGCAAGGCCAGCGAAAGCGCAAGACAGATAACGGCCGGAAGCAAAGCCCATAAAAAAACGTGTTGCAGCGGCACTTCCCTGGCAAGCAAGGCAAAGGCCAACAACGGCCCGATGACTGCCCCCGCATTGTCCAGGGCCCGATGAAGGCCGAAAGCCAAGCCGCACTGCTCCGGAGCGGCGCAGGAGGCCAAAAGAGCATCCCTTGGCGAAGTGCGCAAGCCCTTGCCGACCCGGTCAGCAAAGCGAATACACAAAACCCCGGCCCAGCTTCCCGAAAAAGCTATCAGGGGTCTGGAAAAACCAGCAAGACTGTAGCCCAGCACAATCCAGGGCTTTGTGGTGCGAGTCTTATCCACAAGCACCCCTGAAAAAAGTTTGAGAAGGCTCGACGCGGCTTCGGCAACCCCCTCGATAATCCCCAGCGCCCTCGGCCCTGCCATAAGAACGGAAGAGACATAGAGCGGGACAACGGGGTACAGCATTTCACTGGCGCTGTCATTGCACAGGCTGATGAGGCCGATAAGCCAGATATTCTTGGGCAGTCTCAAAAGAGCCGCTATCATAAACATATCCCCGGCGGATTGTTGGGCGCCGACAAAAAACCGGAAACAAAAAAGGCAGCCACATCATGGTGTGGTTGCCTGAAAATAGTCTACCAACACCTTTCAAGGTCTGGTAGGAGTCATCAGCGAACGCGGTTCAAGGGGAACTCCATCCCCTGTCAAATGCATACGCCCGGCAAAGCCAAAAGTAAATTTTTATTTACCGCAGCAGGGGCCGCGCGAATTTGGAGGTAACTTCGTTACGTGGATTGACTATAACGCAAAATGGTGTTAACCAATAATCGTTATTACATAGCAAAACACTTTAGCTGCTAACCTTGGCTAAAGTTCTTTCCACAATGTCGCGCTAAAAAACAGGCGACATGGGGTCAGGCGTCTCCCGCATATCTGGCCTCGGGCAGTCAATCTGCCCCCTTCCATAATCCATCCCGCCTTCTTTTGAATCGGCCACGCAGTTCATCGTACATGCTTTACGAGGCGTTTCGCCCCGGCGGCAGTTCTGACTGCTTTTGCCGAGCAAACGTTCAGGAGATCATCCATGCCTACTCTTATCCTTTCCCGTCCCGCCGTTTCACAACAAACTCTTGTTACAGCAGCGCCTGACTCCAGAATTGCATTAAATTTTCCCGCTGATCAGGCAAGCCTTGAACGGTCGGGAGATGATTTGCTGTTCACCTTTGACGACGGCTCCAGCATACGTATTGAGAGTTTTTACTCCGAATACAACAAGGACAATGCGCCAGATTTTGAAGTAGAGGGTCAACTTGTGAGCAGCGCAGATTTTTTCAGCGCTTTTGCTCCTGACCTCGCGCCTGCAGCCGGCCCCACTGCCGCCGAACGCTCGGCCCGCTACAGCGAATGGGGAGATTCCGCCCTCATGGACGGCATTGACCACCTGAATGGCCTGGACATGGGCATTGACGGCTCCGGCGCTGGTTCTCAATCCGAAAACGGTCTGGGCTTTCTTGCCACTGTCTCGCCTGCTGCCGACACCATTGTGCCCCCCCTGCCGCCCGAACCCAACGAGCCGCCGGAAATCGGAGCGCATACCGATCACCTGAACCTTAAAGAGTCCGGTGTCGGTCCCACATCCACTTCTTCCAACCCCAATACTCCCATTGCCGGAACCCCCAGCGCCAAGGGTCAGATATACGCAAGCGATCCCGATCCCCAGGACGTGCTGCAATACCGCCTTGAAGCTGCAGACCCCTACACGGCATCCGGCATTGTATCCAACACCATGTCCAATGGCGTGCAGACCCTTGTCACGGCCTATGGAACCCTGGTGCTCAACACCAATGACGTGCCGCCCACCTATGCCTATACCATCGACCAGGGCAAATGCGATTTTCTTGGCGTTAACGATCAGAATATTGAAGAAAAATTCAATGTGGTCGTTTCCGATGGCCGTGGCGGCGTGGTCAGGGGCGAAATAGCGGTAACCATTGAGGGAACCAATGACCGCCCCATCATCAGCGTTACCGATGCCGGAAACGGCCACATTTCGGTAACAGAAGACACCAATATCGTTACCCCCGGAACCTACGCGGTTTTCGATCCGGACAGCGACGGGCACTGGGCCTTTGGTGAGGACAACCTCAACCACTCCTTTTCCATCCGTTCCGGCTCGGACACTCAGGGCAGCCCCGACAACGGCGATTTTGGCGAAACCTCCACGTTCAGCACCAAGTACGGCACACTGACCGTCAACCCTGACGGTACGTACAGCTATACCCTGAACAACGACAGTTCCGAAGTCCAGAGGCTCGGCGAAGGCCAGAGCAAGGTGGAAACCTTCGAAGTTACCGTCACCGACAAATGGGGAGCCAATTCCAGCCAGACCATCACCGTGACCATCAACGGCGCCAATGACGCTCCCACCATCGACACTTCGGGTTCAGGCCCCCTTGTGCTCAAGGAAAGCGGCGTGGGCGCGCAGACTGACCCGGCGGTGAACAATCCCGGCCAGACCCAGAGCCATGCCGGCAACAACTATGAAATCAAGGGAACCTCTTCGGCCGGCAAGAGTTTTTCCGTGAGCGACAAGGATGCTTCCGATGTGCTCACTGCCACCATCACCGACAGCAACGGCAACGCCATACCCGGCTGCAACGCCATTGCCGGAACCAATGGCACATGGACTGTCACAACAGAATTCGGCGTTCTGACCATCATTCCCCGCCGCACTGTGAATCCCGCCACCGGTGAGCAAAAAATCACCTACGAATATACCTACAAGCTGGACAACGCCAAGGCTGACCATCTGGCCGAGGGCGACAATGTGGACTACAAGTTCACCGTGTCGGTAACTGACGGGCACAGCGACCCGGAATCACACGACATCAATGTCCACATTGAAGGAACCAACGACAGGCCCTACCTTGCGGTTGAAAACGCCCAGTGGCTCAAGGACTCCGGCGTACACGACGGCAACGAGGACACCAGCGACACCCCGGGAGATGTCGCCGGTGATTCCGGTTCCTACCAGTATGAAAAGGTTTCCATCAGCGGGCAACTCAACAACCCTGATGCTCTTGGCAGCAACGTCATCGACAAGGATGACGGCGCCACCCACACCTACCGGGTGGTCACTGAAACCGGCTGGAGTACCAAGGGTGTAACCGAGGTCGGCACGGTCAAGCTCGGCGGCACGGCCCAGAGCAACAATGTGCCCAACGGGCTGACCAATACCGTGGTTTCTGAAGACGCCACCCAGGTGGTCATCAAAAACGAGTACGGCGCCCTGGAGCTCAAGGCCGACGGTTCGTACACGTTTGAACTTGACACCACGGCAGGCGGCGCTGCGGACAGACTGCCGCAAGGCTCAACCGTCACCATCAGCTTTCCTGTCATGATTACGGATGACAAGGGCGCAACCAGCGTGAGCGACCTTAATATCACCGTGGTAGGAACCAACGACAGGCCCGAACTGGCAGACATGGGTCAGCATGACCTGATGGAAAACGATTTGTTTTTCCAGGTGGAAGGTTCCGCCGAGGGCAGCGACATAGACTACGGCGCCACACTTACCTATTCCATTACCGATGCCAACGGCGCTCCCCCCACGCTTCTTCCCGGCGCGGTCATTCAGGGCAAGTACGGCACGCTCACACTTGATCCGGCCACCGGCAAGTATACCTACACCCTGAACAACAGCCTCAGCACCGTTCAGGAACTCAAGTCCGGCGAAACGGTGAAAGATATTTTCACCGTTACGGTAACTGACGAGCACGGCGCTACAGACAACAAGCAGCTTGTCATCAACGTACACGGGCAGGACAACGCGCCGGCCTTCATTGTTCCGTCCGAAGTGTTTCAGGTACGTGAATCCGGCGTGGGTACGGTAGATGCCAGCGACAAGCTCACCAACTACTTCGGTAACGAAGAATATCAGGGCAGCGGCACTGTTTCCGGCAAGGTTCAGGCTGTTGACCCCGACAAGGGCGAGACTGAAAACCTGAAATACTACTTTGTCAACAGCGAAGGCAAACATGAAACCACGCTTGTCACCACGTATGGTACTGTCACCATTGATCCCGATACCGGCAAATATACCTACACGCTCAATGATGCCAGCGACGCGGTCAATGAACTTCAAGCCAATGAGCACGCAAGTGACGGTTTCACCATTGTTGCTGTTGACCCCAATGACAATACCGGCGAGATGAATATCACCGTCAACATCGTGGGTACCAACGACAGGCCTGAACTCAAAGGCTCTACACAGGATCAGGAACTTCACGAAGACGGCGGCACGACTGTTGCCACCGGGCAGGTTGAGGCTACCGACGTTGATCTTCCTGACGGAGAAACCCTCACTTACAGTCTTGTTTACGATGGCGGCACAGCGCAGACCATTGAGGGCAAATACGGGTACATCCAGTTGGAAACATTCACCGGCAGCTACACGTACCATCTGTACAATGACAAGGTGCAGTTCCTGTCTGAAGGCCAGTTTGTTGATGATACCTTTGTGGTGCGCGTCACCGACAACCTCGGCGCATTTGTGGATGGCGACATAAAGGTCACCATTCAGGGAACCCAGGACGACCCCACGATGGAAACGGCGGTTGTGGTTCTGGATGAAGATACCGAGCAGTCGGGAACCCGCACTATCGTATGGGATGATAAGGACGCTGACGACAAGCTGGTGAGCATCTCGGCCGACGGCAAAAACCTTACCGGCAACGATTCCATTGAAATTGAGGGCACGTACGGCACGCTGACCCTGCATGCGAACGGCACGTACTCCTACAAGCTGAACACCGAAAACGTCCAGTACCTTAACGTGGGCGACAGCGTGAACGAAAAGTTCGATGTCACTCTCACAACCGGACACACCAACGGTACAGGTCAGGACATCAGCAGTTCCGTTGACGGCTCCATTACGGTGGTCATTACAGGCACCAACGATGCCCCTGTCTTCACAGCCAAGGACTGGCAGCCCGACGGGCCGGCGACTTCCTTGCAGACCTCCGGACAGGTCCGGGCCACAGACGTGGACAACAAATATTACACCAACGACTCCCCCGCTTCCGAACTGAAGTTCTACTTCGAAAAGGGCGAAGGCGATGACGCCCAGTATGTGCAGACCATTGAGGGAAAATACGGCAGCATCACCATCAACACCCTGACCGGAGAATACACGTACCATCTTAATATACATGGCTCCGCGTATAAGGAGCTTGGCAAAGACGAAAACGTCCCGGAAGAATTCAAGGTGGGCGTTATTGACCCCCACGGAGCCACTGACGATGCCACCATCACCATCAATGTCATCGGCAAGGGTCCCGGCGGCGGCTCTGGCGGCGGTGGTCCGACCGACCCTATTGACCCAAATGATCCGGGGGGCAACACCCCTTCGCAGAACCTCAAGGTCACTGACCTTGACGTCAAAGAGGATGTGGACGCAGACGGGATAAATGACGGCTATATAACCGCCAGCGGCAAGCTTACGCTGCAAGACGGCAGCGACCCTACTGATCAGTTTTATCTGAAAAACAGTGACGGCACAGATGCTGTACTGACCAATACCGGCCTGTACGGCTCTCTTATTCTCAAGCCTGACGGCAGCTACACGTATGTGCTCAATAACGACAGCACCGCCGTACAAAGCCTGCGCGATGGTGAGACCAAGACCGAAACCTTCACGGTGCATCATCCCCAGGAAGGCAAGATAGATATCACTGTCACCGTTGAAGGCACCAACGACCAGCCGCGCATCACCACTCCTGGCGGCGTGCATGCAGAGGGTCAGGATATTGCCAAGAGTACCGGTGTAAACGGAAGCGTGGAAGCGACCGACATTGATGCAGGCGACACCCTGTCCTATTTCCTTAAAGACAAGGATGGCAACCTGGTCGACAAGATCGAAACAGACCACGGCGTCATCACCATTGACAAGGATACGGGAGAGTACCAATACTTCCTGAATACCGGCCACGCCAGACTCAATGCTGACCAGACCCTGGAAGAAAGGTTCACCGTTGTCGCGAAAGACAACTCCGGTAATGCTTCAAGCGACACTTCCGCCCCCACGGAGATTGTCATTACCATCAAGGGTGACAACACTCCGCCCACAGCCACGGTAACCAACCTGACCGTTACGGAAGACTCTGCCCTGTCTGACAGCAGCCATGTTCAGGTCAATGACGATGTAGACACAGGCATCACCTACGGCGCGGCTACAAGCAACACCGGACCGCTGCAAACTGTTGTGCAGGGTCAATACGGCACGCTGACTATCAACCGCGACACCGGCGAGTACACCTATACCCTCAACAACGGGCTTGATATCGTTCAGGGCCTGCATAAAGATGATCATCTCACGGACACATTCTATGTCACCGTGACGGACAAGCATGGCGCCACCGTTGTTGAACCCCTTGACGTGACAATCAAGGGAACCAATGACGCCCCGGTTCTTTTTGTGGACAACGGCCTGAGCATCGCGGAGGACGGTACCGACGTATCCGGCCAGAGCATGGTGCACGACAAAGATGCCCACGAAACCCATACGTTCACTTCCACCGGCGTTGGCGGCAACGATGCTTACGGCAAGTTTGTCATTGATGCCAACGGCAAATATACCTTCACGCTGGATAACGACAGTGATGCGGTTAAAAAACTGGCATTGGGGCAGTCGGTCGATCTTACCTACACGGTAACTGTCACGGACAGTGACGGCCTGACAGATGCCCGTGATGTTGTCATCACCATTACCGGCACAAACAACGCGCCGGAAGTAAAGGCTGCCGTTGCCGAAGTTACGGAAGACGACGTAAGAACCGGGCCGAATGGAAGCGACATGGTCTTTGCCTCCGGCCAGGTGGAAGCTACGGATCCTGACGCTGGCGCGCAGTTGCAGTACTTTATCGAGAGCAACGGCCAGACAGACCAGATCGCCCGGGGAAGTTACGGCACGCTCACCATCAGTTCGGCCACCGGACAGTACCTTTATGTGCTGAACAACGCCGATCCGGCGGTTCAGGCGTTGGGCCGGAACGATCACGAGACCGAAACCTTTACTGTCGTGGTCAGGGACGAACACGGCAAAACCACTGAAACCAAGCTTACGGTAACCATCAACGGCGCAAACGATGCCCCTGTCATCACCAGCGCCCCTGGACTGACCGTTACGGAAAGCACATCGCTTACCAGTTCTGCCACGCTGATCTTCAGCGACGTGGACGCCACGGACACGCACAACTTCGGCGTCAGCGTCAAGGACGGCACGCAAGGCTCAATCGCCACCGGGCAGTACGGAACCCTGACCATCGACAGCAATGGCAACTATACGTACACGCTTGATGATTCCAACCCTGCTATTCACAAGCTCGCCCAGGGTCAGACCACAACGGAAACCTTTACCGTATACGTCAGCGATGGCGCTGAAACAGTACAGAAAGACATTGTCGTCACCATCAAGGGAACCAACACCGCCCCTACCATCGAATCCTTTGAGCCTGCGCTCTACGCCACCGAAGGCGGCAGCGCGGTAAGCGGAATCGTTGTGGGAGCCGACGTGGACTATGGAGCCAGACTCTCGTACTACGTGGGCAGCGACGGCGCGACCAACAGCTCTTCCCAGAAGGTTACGGGGCAGTTCGGCACGCTGAGCATCGATAACAACGGCAAATATACCTACAGCCTTATTGAAGACAAGGCACTGGTCATCAATCCCGATGAAGTACGCGAAGAAACGTTTACCATTTTCGTCAAGGACGAACACGGGGCTTTGGCCAAGGAAACGGTAACCATCAGCGTGACAGGCACGGAAAGCACGCCGGTCATCAAGATGGCTGCAAACCTCACCGTCAAGGAAGATGAAATCCTCCACAGCCACTCCACTGTCACCGTGCTGGACGATGCCAAGGATATGGGCAGCCACACCTTCGGCGTTTCCACCACCGGCAGCGGCAGCTTCGCGGGAACAGCCACAGGCGTTTACGGCAAGCTGGTGATTGACGCCAACGGAACCTATACCTATCAGCTGGATAACGATCTGAGCAGCGTGCAGTCTCTGGGCAAGGGGAAATCGGTGGAAGACCGCTTCACCATTCAGGTCACCGACCCCCAGGGCAACAACACGACACAGGATATTGTCGTCAAGGTTGAAGGAACCAACGACGCTCCGGTCATCTCCTCGTGGGAACCCGGCAATACTGACATCACCGAAGGCAGCGGCATGGCGATCAACGGGCAGGTTTTTGCCACCGACATTGATGCCAATGATTCCCTGTCCTACTTTGTGGGTGCCGCCAATGCAGGATCGAGCAACAGTCAGACCTACAAGGGAACCTACGGCACAGTCACCATCGCTGCGGACGGAACATACTCCTATGTTCTGCACGCGGGCGCAGACCAGCTTTCGCAGGGGCAGCTCGCCAGTGATACCTTTGCGGTGCTTGTCTCTGACGGCAAGGGCGGCTGGGCTTCAAAGGACGTAACCGTCAACGTCACGGGCACCAACAACACGCCTGTGCTCGAAGAGGCCGGCGGCAACATCTATGTGCCTTTTGCCCTCAACGGTTCCCAGATTATTGGGCAGTTGCATGGGCACGATGTTGATGCCAACGACGTGCTCACTTACGGGCTGCAAGGCGGCGTTGATGACGGTTCGGGTTCCATCACCCTGCAGGGGCTGTATGGCACGCTCACCATTGACAGCGCCACCGGCAAATACACGTATGAACTGGATATGAGCAATCCCACTGTGCAGCATCTGGACAAGGGCAGCACGCTGAATGAATCCTTCACCACCACCGTGCATGACAGATGGGAAACAGTGGACAGCAAGCTTGAGATCACTGTCAGCAGCGACCACACCGTCAAGGCGCTCGATACACCCGGCACACTGTACGGTGACAGCTCGGACAATCTGCTGCTCGGCTCCGGCGGCAATGATGTCATCAAGGGCGGCATCGGCAACGAGGCCATGTTTGGTGGTGACGGCAACGACACCCTGTATGGCGGCGCCGGCAATGACTACCTTGACGGCGGCACGGGCAGCAATCAGCTCTACGGCGGTGAAGGCAATGACGTGCTCGTGTTCAGCGCCGGCAATACTGTCATGGACGGCGGCACGGGCATTGACCTGATGATCGGTGCTGACAAGGAGACCCTTGACAGCCTGTTTGCCAACCCCACCACCAATACCATCCAGAACATCGAAATCTTTGTGACGGATGGCGGAAAGGGGCTGACCAGCCTGTCCGACCTCAAAAACCACGGAGTGCTCCTGAACAACGATGAAAAAATCGTGCTGTCTTCTGGCTGGAGCGCCAGCGCCGACCAGACGCCAGACAGTATGTCCAATGATTATGCGGCGTTTACCAATGACGACATGACCATACTGGTTGCCAAGGCAGTGCTGGCCGAAGGCGCATAAGTAAAAGCCATACTCTGATTGCGCGGGTCTTTTTTCTGATATCAGGAAAAAGGCCCGCCTTTTTTGTGCCGCAGACGGACGCCCGCGGCCTTGTCCTTCAGCCACGTCCATGCCGCCTGCCCTTGACCTCAATCATATGCCACCTTGACCTCCGGGCCTGTGCGGCTTATGTTCTGAGGCGCAATCCGGCTTTTAGCCCAACCCCATAACGGAGGCTTGCCGCATGTTCGGCATTGGCATGCAAGAATTGTTGCTCATACTGGTGGTTGTTCTGCTGGTTTTCGGCGCGAACAAACTGCCGGAAATCGGTGGCGGACTTGGCAGAGCCATCCGCAACTTCCGCCGTGCGTCTTCCGAACCGGATGAAATCGACATCACGCCAAAGGACAAAAAGCCTTCTTCCACTGATGACGATACCAGCCATAAAGCCTGAGTCGGCCGGATATAAAGGATTTTGTCATGAAAGCAGAGCAGTTATCCGTTTTTTTGGAAAATAGGGCCGGACGCCTCGCGGAAGTAACGCATGCCCTGGCAGAAGCCGGCATCAATATCCGGGCGCTTTCCCTCGCGGACACTTCGGATTTTGGTATTTTGCGCATGATTGTGTGCGACCATGAAAAGGCCAAGACCATACTCAAAGAAAAAGGCTTTACCCTGGGCCGCACCAGCGTGGTTGCCGTGGAAGTCACAGACGCCCCCGGCGGCCTTGATTCCGTTCTGCAGCTTGTTTCGCGCAACGGCATAAACGTTGAATATATGTATGCCTTTGTTCAGCGTGAAGAAGAAAGCGCCGTCATGATCTTCCGTTTCGACAAGGTGGACCAGGCTGTTGAAGTATTGCTGGCAAACAACTTTACCATCATTCCTGCTGCCCGCCTTTGCGCAAGATAGCCCCCCGGCGGCAGACCTGGCAGGGCTGCGCAATGACATTCTGAAATCTGGCTTTGCGCAAAGCCTGCGCACGGCATTGAAGATCATGAAAAATCCCCTTCAGGAACACTCCTGAAGGGGATTTTTCTCTGGGCGACCCCATATTCCTCTCCCCTCATGGGCCGGAAAAGTTCGGCAATGGGGACGGGTGCAGTTTCTGTCAGTATCACAAACTTATCAATGAATTGCGCCACAGATGAACTTCGAAACAGCGCAGACGACCGTGCGGGCAACAGTGAAGATCAAGAACGCGCCCCCCACAGACCGCCTGCCCTGCTCATCCACGTCGTTAAACGCTACGTCATTAGAGCAGATTAACTTTGAGAATATACATTCTCAAAGTTTAAGGCGCGCTCACTTCGGCGTTTAACCGCGCAGATAAACTGCGCTTACGCCTCCGTAGCGAACGTCTGCTCACGCAGCCGCCAGAGCAATTTCAAAGTGAAATTGCTCTAAACCAGACGGGCAATATTTTTCATGCGGTCGCCAGACAGCAAGGCCACGGGCGGCACATCGATGAGCGTATGGCAACCAGGGGTCATGCGCGTCACGGCCCGTGCGCAGGACACAAGAACCTGTGCCGTCAGGGCCGGATTATCAATGCGCATATCAAAGCTCAGATGCTGGTTGGAAACACTGCCGGAAGCGCCGATGCGCTCCATAAGCACGCCATGAGAATTATCGGCCACAGCGTCCAGTTCCTCCTGGCTGCCCACTTCGCGCACGTCCAAAGGATCATTGCTGAAATATGGGTCAGCTGCGATTCTCTGCTTGATATCGGTAAAAGAAGCCCCGGCAGCGGGAAGAACGTAGACCAGGCGCGAATGCTTGCCGCCGCCAATGGGAATGGTGATGGAACAGGCATTTTCCACACCGTCGATTGCCCTGGCAGCCACGGAATGTCCCATGGAGCGGCCCCGGCCAAAATTGGTGAATGTTGTTCCTGTGGGCGTCATGGCCTCAAAAAGCGCACGTAGCACGGAATCTGTTCCCGGGTCCCATCCTGCTGCGGTTATGCACGCCTTGCCCGCGGCCTTGGCGGCCTTGTCCAGATCTGTCACCACCTGAGGGATTTCAGAATGGATGTCGAAGCTGTCAACGGTGTTGATGCCCTTTGCCAAATAGTGGCTCGCGTCCTGCGGCACATTTCTGGAAGGGCCGCAAATGATGACCACATCGGGTGTGCCGCGGTCGGCAATCAACGCATCAATGGAGGCATAATCCTGTACGCCACGCAAAGAGAAGGGCTGCGCGCCCAAGGAAGAAGCACGCCGCACGACACCAAGACAATCAAAATCCCGGGCGCACAGCAGGCAATCTATGACAGCCTTGCCGATATTGCCCAAACCGTGTACCGCAACCTTGACAGTACTCATATACTCCTCCAGTGCTCTTTGTTTTCAGTACAAATGCGGATCATAAAATCCGCCGTATTATTTATTTTTCAAAAACTGACGTTTCATACGGCCAACCGGCGGTACCAAAAAATTTCCCAAAAAAAGGAACTTACCGCCGTAAGTTCCCATAATGATCCGGCCCCTGGATAAAAAGCCAAACAGTCCTGCGCACTAGAGCAATTTCACTTTGAAATTGCTCTGGCGGCTGCGTGAGCAGTCGCCCGCCGCAAAGATGCAAGCGCAATTTACTTGCGCGGTTAAGCATCGAAGCGAGCGTGACTTAAACTTTGAGAATGTA
>NZ_JBAIYR010000008.1:0-27749 GCF_036763145.1 Desulfovibrio sp. 1188_IL3213
CCGGCTCACCAGCGGGCAGGTAAGCTTTCAGCTTGTGCCGCGCATCAACGCCGCGGGACGCCTCGGTGATGGCGGGCTGGCCCTGCGCCTTTTGCGGCAAAAAGAATTTTCTGCCGCACTGCCCCTGGCCCAGCAGCTCGACCAGCTCAACACCGAACGCAAACAGGCGGAAAACGCCATCCACAGCGAGGCCCGAACTCAGGTCCTGGACATGCTCACCCGCGAACCAAGGGCCAGCCTTGTCCTGTACGGACAGGACTGGCACCCCGGCATCGTGGGTATTGTGGCTTCGCGCATTGTGGAAGAATTTTACCGGCCCACCATTATTCTCTGCCAGGATCAGGGCAGCCTGAAGGGGTCCGGCCGTTCCGTGCGGGAATTTGACTTGCACGCCGGTTTATGCCAGACCGCCGACAGCCTTTCGGGTTTCGGCGGCCACAGGCTGGCTGCGGGGCTTCGCCTGCCCCTGGAAAACCTGGCGCGCTTTCGCGCGGAATTTGAAAATTTTGTTACACAGCAGCTTGGCACAAATCCCCTCAGCCCCAGCCTGACGCTGGAATGCCAGCTGGATTTCGCCCAAGCCAGCAACCAGACCTTTCTTAAAGAACTGGAAATGCTCCAGCCTTTTGGCCCGGGCAATGCCGAACCGGTCTTTGCCTCACCCGCGCTTCTGGTCAAAGACCGCTCACCCTTGGGACGCGGCGGCGAACATGTGCGCCTGCGTCTTCAGGACGAGCACAGCGGCCTTATTCTCACAGCCAAAGCCTGGCGCATGGGCCAAACGCTGACATCTTCAATGGTCGGCAAGCGCATTCGCATCGCCTACACCCCCCGCCTTGATACCTACAACGGTATAACATCCGTTGATGTAGGCATCAAAGACTGGCAACCCGCCTCCTGACCATTACAGTCAGGCTAGAGCTGTGACAGGCAACGGGGAACAAATATTTCCGCCTGTCACAGGGTAATGCTTCTCCACACACTCCTGTCACACAGGTTGACCATTTTTTGCGATGTAACCACCGTATCCAATCACCACAGTCAACGAAAACGTATTGTCATGGCTGACAATTCATTTTAGCATTCTGATAGCATAGATATACTATGGGGCATAGTGATGTTGCAAAACCAATACCAAAGCTGGACAAACAGCAGCGCTGTTTCCAAGCCGCTGTTCGGAACCGAGCGGCGGATCCTGCTGCTGGTCATAACATCAATATTTTCCACAGCATTATTCACTGTTTTTGTTTTCCACCATTACCTTTCTTCTGAACTTAATTATAGAATACTGAGCCGTTCTGACGCCATCTTTTCCCTGCTGCTGAGCCGCATCCCCCCCCAGAGCATCACCGACATCCATACCGCTGACGACAGCAACAGCGCTTTGTATCAGCGAGTGCACGCCACTCTTGAAGGGGTGCGCAAAATCACGGCAGTGCGCTACCTGTACACGGCAAAACGCAATGCCGAAGGCCAGGCCATCTACGTTGTTGACGGACTGAACCCCGATTCCGAAGATTTTCGCTATCCGGGAAGCCTCATTGAAGACGAGGTGGCGCCCATGACGCACATCTGCCTTGACGGCAAATCATTCCTTGGAACCAAGGTAATGGACACCACCTGGGGAAAGATCATTCCAGCATGTGAACCCATAAAGCTGAACGGCGTTACCGTCGGTGCGCTGGTTATCGAGTTTGACGTCAATTCCTTTGCAGAAAGCGCACGGCGCTCGTCGCTGATCTGCCTGACGTTTTCCATCGGCTTTGCCGTGGCCGCGACAGCGGTCACCACATGGCTTTTGCGGAAGCTTTCCGTGCCGCTTTACCGAAAGCTGGCCTATACCGACCTGCTTACAGGCACACTCAACCGCAATGCCTTTGAAGAAAAGATCAGGCAGATAGATGAAAAAAAACAGCAGGACGGGCTGATCATACTGACCTGCGACATCAACATGCTCAAAAGAATCAATGACCAGGAGGGGCATGCGGCCGGGGATGCCCATATCCGCACCCTGGCCCGTCTGCTGGAAAACCACCTCATGGCTTTTGGAAAAACATACCGCATCGGCGGCGACGAATTCGCTTCACTGCTACACAATCTTGCGCCTGAAAACCTGGAAAAGAAAATGCAAAAGCTGTTTTCATTGACGGAAAAAATAAAAGTCAGCGGGTTTCCTTTTGTGTTTGCCTACGGCATGGCGCAATTTGATCCCAAGCAGGACAAGAGCGTGCACGATACCCTGAGACGCGCGGATGCCAAAATGTACGCGCATAAAAACCTGCTCAAGCAAACGGAAAACAAGAGCTTCTCATAACAGCACGTCTACAGTCTCCTCAATGGGAAGACATGAAAATGCTTGACGAAAGCAACCGTGAAAGTTTTTTGAACAAAAAACAGCGCAAAAAGCCCCTTTTGCCGGGCAGCGCGCCCAGACCGCAACGGCCCCCGCAAAATGTTTCTTTGCGGGGGCCGTTGCGGTCTGGCGTGTATCCAGCGGATGGTCAGGGGCGGGGCGGCACGGTGTGTGCCTCTTCAAAAAAAACCGCCGGCTGCAGTATGACAATCTCATCGCTGTTTTTGTCAAAATCCCACAAGCCCTGATCCTGAGCCTGGCGCATGACCTTATAGAGCGAAATGCGGTGCATGCCAAGCAGGTCGGCCATTTCTCTATAAGAAAGATCCCGCCTGGCCCGTAAGGGCGCAGACCCGGGAACCAGGCGCGAAGCGAGGTATTTGCACACTCTGGTCAGTTGCGACTCCAGACTGAGAGATACCAGATGCTGTGAAAGCAGCGTCACCTTGGTGGCATAACTCTGACAAAGGTTGAGCAGCAGCTCCGGCCGTTCTTTGCCAAGCATTTTCACGTCCTGCATGGTGAATGTATGTAAATAGCAGTTTTCCATGCATTCATGATAAAATCGTGCGTCTCCCGTCCGGATAAGACTCCTTTCCTGGTCGTTCGCAAAAAGCGGTGTTTCGTTAAAGCAACAGCCGTCTCCCAGGTACCAGAGGGTTTTCTCTCCGCCATCAGACGCCAGGGCCACCAGCCGTACCCTGCCGCTCACCAGAAAGTACATCCGCTCACTGTCGTCCGCGAATTTATAACCCTTTTTCCATTGGCGCGGCCTGCCTGTAATGACATCACGCCAACACTCGTTGTGTTTTACCAATTCTGTAAAAGACACGGCGTTCCCCCCATTGGAAGAGGTTGTACTCCTGCCAGACCTTGATTGAAAAACGGCATGGCAAGCCTGCATGGTCAGTGAACGTGAAAGCATATCATCCGACAGCCCGCCATTACGAGCTTTGCGGAAAGCAAAATTCGCCACAAAAAGAGCACGCGTTTTTCCGCGTGCGCCACTTTTGCCGGTTTCAAATTTCATGCTGTTACGGCATATTTTTCACGAACGCTATGGAACCACGCCGTTCTTGAAAGACTTATCGCATGGTTGTCCTGTCGTCCATCGTAACAGAGCAGAAAAGTGTTATTTTCTCTGTCGGCAAACTAACGCGCTCTTTTTGTGAATATTGTTGCAATAACAACATTTTCCGCCGTCTCCAAGGGCTAACATGCATTTTACCGACTATCTGTCCGCATCCGTCAGGGCAATACGGCCAGATTGTGCAAAAAAACGCCCGACCAAATGGAGGTTCTCATGGGCCACCCGACTATCTACCCCACCGGTGTCACGGTTTACAACCCTGAAAAAGCCTGGAGCGGCTTTACCATTATCCAGGCTCCCGACAACGGCGCCTTGCTGCTCGGCATGAACGGACACGAGATCCGCATGTGGAAAGACGTGCACGGCTTCCCCAACAAAATGTTCCCCGGCGGCATGCTTATGGGCAGCACCGGAACCCGTCACCCCAAGCACGGCCTTCAGGACCAGCTTGACCTCGTGCAGATCGACTGGGACGGCAACATTGTATGGAAGTTTGACCGTGCAGAATTTATTGAAGATCCGGGTATGGAAGGCCGCTGGATGGCTCGCCAGCACCACGATTTCCAGCGCGAAGGCAGCTCCACCGGCTATTACGCCCCCGGCCAGGAACCCAAGATCGATTCCGGTAACACCCTGGTTCTTTGCCATAAAAACACCATCAACCCCTACATCAGCGACAAAATGCTGGTTGATGACGTTATTTATGAAGTGACATGGGAAGGCGATATCGTGTGGGAATGGAACTGCGCCGACCACGCCGAAGATATGGGCTTTGACGAAGCGGCCCGCAACGCCATGTGCCGCGACCCCAACTTCCGCGGCGGCACCAT
The DNA here is from genome assembly GCF_036763145.1 of Desulfovibrio sp. 1188_IL3213. Lineage (NCBI taxonomy): Bacteria > Pseudomonadati > Thermodesulfobacteriota > Desulfovibrionia > Desulfovibrionales > Desulfovibrionaceae > Desulfovibrio > Desulfovibrio sp. 1188_IL3213. The sequence continues at coordinate 4,274 of NZ_JBAIYR010000008.1, forward strand.
CATGGAAAATGCCCCCGGCGTGGGCGACTGGATGCACGTCAACTCCATGTCCACCCTTGGACCCAACAAGTGGTTTGACGCCGGCGACGCCCGCTTCCATCCCGACAATATCATTATTGACGGCCGTGAAACCAACATCATCCTTATCCTCGACAAAAAGACCGGCAAAATAGTTTGGCAGCTTGGCCCCAACTATGACCGCACCCCCGAAGAAAAAGCCATCGGCTGGATCATCGGCCAGCACCACGCCCACATGATCCCCCGTGGCCTGCCGGGCGAAGGCAACATCCTTGTGTATGACAACGGCGGCTGGGGCGGTTACGGCAGCCCCAACCCCGGAGCGCCCCGCGGCGTCAAGGCTGCCCAGCGCGACTACTCCCGTGTGCTTGAAATAGACCCCGTTGCCATGAAGATCGTGTGGCAGTATACGCCGCACGAAGCAGGCTTCCTTGTGCCGCTGGACGCCTATCGCTTCTACAGCCCCTTCATCAGTTCGGCCCAGCGTCTGCCCAACGGCAACACCCTCATCTGCGAAGGTTCCGACGGCCGCGTGTTTGAAGTGACCGCCGAGCATGAAATCGTGTGGGAATACATCTGCCCCTACAAAGGCCACATCAGCCTGCCCATGAACTGGGTCTACCGCGCCTACCGGCTGCCCTACTCCTGGGTTCCCCAGGCGGATGCGCCGGAAGAAAAAGCCATTGAACCCCTGTCGGTGAAAGACTTCCGCGTACCTGGCGCGGCTCCCTTCGGGCCGATGTCCAGCGTCAAGGTCGAAGGCACCGTCGGCTACTACAGCGGCGCCGGGCACTGCGTGGCCGCCACCGAATAGACATTCCCCGTTTCGCTATCCCCTCCATGACCACGAGGCCCCGGTATCTGCCGCCGGGGCCTCATATTTTTATGCCACGGTACGCCCGGCCACGGTCACGGTCTTTTTGGATCAGACCATTTTTGTGAATACAGTCTCCGGGGCTGCCTGGTCCTGATCACGCTGCTCCGCAGCACATACGAAAAGGGCGGCGGGAAATTCCGCCGCCCCAGAACAGGATGTGTATCAACCGGAGCACGACAACTTTGAGAATAACCTTCGCAAAGCCTCCCGGCTCTCACTGCGGGCGCTTCCGGTACAGATAAACCGCGCTTGCACCCTTCGTGGCGGGCGTCTGCTCACGCAGCCGCCCAAGCAGGTTCAATCAAACTTGCTCCTAGAGCATTTAACACTTGAAACGCTCGCTTACGGCAGGCAAAAGCCTGCCTTCTCGCATTTCGTGGCAAGGATTTTCAAGAAAATCCTTGCAGAGCAGTTAACTCATTTCATTCGTTAACTACTCTAATCAGAACGTATAGCGGAAGCTGACGGAAACGCGCCAGTTGTCATCATACTGCGAATCCTCCACCCCATGCCAGGTGTCGGAATCAAGGTAAAGCTTCACATACGAACCTTCCAGGTTCACATGAAAATTTTCGTAAATCTTGTAGGTGTTGGAAAGGCTGGCTTCCCAGGCATGGTCTGTGGTGGTAAGATACGCCATAGGGCCGTCTGCTCTGGTGGGATAAGAGGTCATATTGGCGTTCTTGGGCATATCGGCGCTGTTGGTTCCCCAGAAGTAGGCAAACTTGAGCGTGTGCTTGAGGTCGTCAAGAATGCTCACGTCCTTGAGGCTCGCCACAACACCCGTCAGACCGCTGGGATTGTGTCCGAGCACTTTCCACGTATCCAGGTCAAAGAAGCCGCCGCCGAATCCCAAAGGCGTAACCGGCCAGGGAGAATTGAAGACCGGCAGACGTTCCGAACCGTTGTACGGATTATCGTCATCACCGCTGCCGTACCAGGCCAGAATCCCCGGTGTACCCCAATCCAGTTTGTAGTCTACGCGCATGGCTGCATACCAGCCTTCGCGGCGCAGCTGAAAGGTTTTGCCTGCCCCTTTCGGATCAAACAGGTTGTAGTTTTGCAGTTCGCCCATATCCACATAGCCGTAGGTGGCGTCAACAGCGAAATCCCACGGTTCCCACTGGCTCAGGTTGACAGTGATGCCGCCCCACCAGCCGTTGCCCCAGGTATTGTTGGCGTTGCGGTAATTCTTTTCAAAAGTCTGAAAATAGTTCATGCCGCTGCCGAGAACAGGCATGAGCCCGCCGCGCGGGGCATAGATGGCCGGCTCGCGCTGACCGGTATAGTCATTGATGCCGCGCAGGCTGTTTTCACCAATAAGGGCATACATGCCCCAGGGAGAAATTTTAAGCCCATCGGCCTTCATCGGCAACACCAGCGCGAAAACATCCAGGTTATCCAGATAGTTTTTGTCCAGCCTGCCGTTTTGCGTGTCTTGGGAGTTATCATTGTAGGGGCGGCCCCAGAACGCGGTTGCCCCCAAAGAAAAATCGTCATTTTTGTACACAGGGGTGTTTATCGTAATCCCTGCGGAAAACTGTCCGTATACGGCGCTCCAGTCCGTAACAAAACCGGGCAGCAGCATGGGCTGCAGGCCCATGCGCACCTTGGCTTCGGTCTTGGGGACAATCCAGTCAATATATGCCGCGCGTATGCCTACAACATTGCTGCCGTCAGCGCCCAGAGCCGCTCCGTCTTTGGCCGAACCCCAGTACTGGCCGTTGGTGCCTACAGTGATGATCAGGCTGCCCGATACATTTTCACTCGCCACAGCGTCTATCTGCGTGCGCAAACGCTGCAATGCCTGAAAGCTGTCGTTGCCGTGCACACCCAGCGGCGTGACGTTGGATGTTTCAAAGCTAAGCTCAAAAGCCCCTTTGACCTTGAAGTCAACTGCCTGGCCGCGGATCGGAATCAATACGGCCATGCAGCAAAGCAGCAGACCGGCAAGCTTATTGCCCATTGTTTTCATGTTCTCCTCCTGTGAAAATTGGTGCGGCCTCCTGCACCTCCCGTTACCTCCACAAGAGAAATGGCCTGTTATACGACTCGGCATTGTTGCGCATGCAACATTTTTTACAAAAAGTCCTTTTTTTCACATAAATTATAAAAACCAATATCCAATATAAATACAATAAATATTTACATTTTTAACATATGTGAAAAAAATCTTCCAAAAACGTTGCGTCAACAACAATAAAAAACCACCAACAAACTATTAATGGCACAACCTCCTTCTCCCGTTGATGTTTTTTCGAAAAGCCTGAAAAACTCAAGCTAGAGCAGTTTACGAATGAAACGAGTCAACTGCTCTGCAAGGATTTTCCTGAAAATCCTTGCCACGAAATGCGAGCAGGCAGGCTTTTGCCTGCCGTAAGCAAGCATTTCAAGTGTTAAATGCTCTAAAGACTAGAGCCAAAAGGGGAAATCCATGCCCGGCCAAGAAAAAATCAGCAACAATTATTTCGACGGTCTGAAAGTCTGCGGTCGCCATAAAGCCGTATTTTTCATTATTATGATGGCCTATTTTTGCGAACAGATGGACAACTGGAACTTCGGGTTCATCGCCCCGGCCCTGATGCAGCACTGGGGGCTGACCATGAAGGATATCGGCACGGTTACCTTCTGGTATTTTACGGCAATGACCTGCGGCGGATTTATGGGGGGCTTTATCTCGGACATGATCGGGCGACGCAAAACGTTCCTGATCGCCATCACCCTTTTCTCCACAGCCTCAATTATCAACGGACTCACTGACGATTTTCACATCTTTGTTGCGTCACGCGCCCTCACGGGATTTGGCGTCTTTTGCCTCATGGTCTGCTCACAGGCATATATTGCCGAAATGGCCCCTGCAGAAAGCCGGGGAAAGTGGCAAAACCTCGTGGCGGGCGTAGGTTTTTGCGCCGTGCCCGTTATCGGCATGCTCTGCCGGATCATTATTCCCTTGCATGAAGAAGCCTGGCGTTACATCTTCTACTTGGGCGGCATTGGCTATGTTGCCCTGTTCATCGCCTGGAAGTATCTGGACGAATCACCCCGCTGGCTTGTAAGCCGTGGGCGCATCAAGGAAGCCGAAGCGGTCATGCTTGACCTCACCCACATGAACATCGACCTTTCTGCGGCCGCCAGCAAGGTCAACACCAAAAAACCCCCGGTCAGCGAAGTATTGCTGGGCATGATCAGCCAGAAGTACATAAAGCGCACCCTGGTCATTCTTGTGCTTGTGCTCTGCACCAACCCGGCGACCTTTGTTGTGACAAACTGGACAGCCACCCTGCTCAAGGCTCATGGCTTTACTCTTGAAGAATGCCTGATGGCGACCACGCTTATTTCCATCGGCGTTCCCCTTGGCCTTTTTGCCTCAAGCACCTTTACCGATATGGGCGGACGCAAGATTCCCCTGGTGATCATGCTGGTCTGCATGGCCGTTCTGGCCCCCATCTTCGGCAACGTCAGCCTTTACTGGGTTGTCGTCGGCGTGGGCGCGCTGCTTACCGCTTTTGTCATGGGCCTGGGATTCACCATTTTCTCCTACACGGCCGAATCCTATCCCACGCATCTGCGTAACACCGCCACGGGTTTTCATTCTTCCATCGGCCGCCTTGCGGTAGCTTTTTCACAACCTCTCATTCCTGTTGTGTATGCAGCATACAGCTTTGACGGCGTGTTCTATATATTCAGTGCGCTCTGCATTGTACCCGCCATTGTGCTGGCTATATGGGGGGCGCGTACGGGCGGCAAGTCCCTTGAGGATATTGCCTAAACAACTGCATAAACCTTCCTGAGGCCGCGGCGCGAGCAGATGCGTAAGCCTGCTCGCGCCGCGCGGCCCCTTAACGGTAAACCGCCAAGGAGTATTGCCATGAGCATAACCCTTTACACCGCACCCGAATGCATCCGCTGCAAAATAGTCAAAAGCTTTCTTGCAGAGCGCGGGATGGAGTATGCCACAGTAGACTTCAAAGCTGATGCGCAAACCTTCAACACCTTCTATCGCGCCAACCGCAAGGCCATTTACCGCAATCCCGAAGGTGTGGAGTTTCCGCTGTTTGATGACGGCAAGGTCATCAAACAGGGATCCGGCGAAATCATCGCCTACCTGCTTTCCGGCCATGAGATGGAATGCTGCGTGACCAGAAGCGACATGCTTCACGGTAAAATTGCGGGCATCTATCCCTCCCGCTGCCCTGACGGCCAGGAAGAAAACCTGCTCATCCTTGTTGACCGCCTTGCCAAAGGCGGCCTTCAGGTCTGGCTGCAGGTGGACGGCCGCAAGCCCGCCCTGCTGGAAAAACTGCTGAACATCAAGGACGTACACGTCATCCTGAATGTCGTAGGCGGAGCAGATGCCGCTGAACGCATCTTCGGCGGCGCGCCCTCAAAAGAAGATCTGGCAAAAACCATTGCTCTTGTGCAGGCGTCTGCGGGCGGCATTATCCGCTTTTTGGCGGTCCCCCTCCCCGGCAACGACGGCCAGTGGGCATGGCCCCAGCGGACAGACGCGGCAGCAGCGGCACAGATGGTGGCCGAAGCCTGCGGTCAGCCCACCCTGCCCTATCTTATCACTGCCATCACCCCCGACATGGCCTGGGACATGCGTGGTCTGGAAGCCCTGCCCGAACAGAGCCTGCTCGTCTTCCGCTCCGCTTCCCGGCAGTTTCTTTTTAAAGCCGATATTGCGAAATAGGGGGCAGACGTGCAGTCTTTTGACGTAATCATCATTGGCGGAGGCCCCGGTGGAACCACGGCGGCCCGCATTCTGGCACAGGGCGGAAAAAAAATTGCTCTGATCGAAGACAGGCATTGGGGCGGCACATGCCTCAACTGCGGCTGCATCCCCACCAAGATGCTGCTTGGCGCGGTGGCTCCCGGCAGCATGCTGCGCGCGCAGGAACGGCTGCGGGTCGTCAAGGGCGACATGCAGGTGGACTTTACCGCCCTGCAAGGGCGCGTAAGCCGCTTCACCAAAGGCACAAGCCAGACACTTGCCAAAAGCCTGACCGGACTGGGCATCACCCTGTTTGAAGGGCGTGGCGTCTGCCTGGAGCGCAAAGACGGGCTGGCCCATGTGCGGATTGCCTGCGGTGAAGACCGGACGGATATTTCCGCCACCGATGTCATCCTGGCCTGCGGTACGTCATCGGCCGCATTTCCCGGCCTTGCGCCCGACCATCAGTGTGTTCTGGACAGCACCGACCTGCTGCAATCCACTACCATTCCAGAAAGCCTGATCATTGTGGGCGCCGGGGCCATTGGCCTTGAAATGGCCGACTTTTTTTCCAGTATGGGCAGCAAGGTCACGGTGGTGGAGGCGGCTGCGCATATCGCTCCCACCGAAGACGCGGATATTGCCAAAGAAATGCTCCGCGCCCTGACCAAGAGCGGCATCACCTGCCTTGAGGGGACCCGGGCCAAAGACCTGAGCACGGTTGACGGCAAGGCCCGGCTCAGCCTTGAGAACGGAACTGTCATCACGGCGGACAAAGCCCTGGTGGCCGTCGGCCGGAGCCCCAATACCGATGGACTTGGCGTGGAAAACCTGGGAGGAACGAAAAACCCCAGGGGCTACGCCCAGGTGGATGCAAACCTGCAATGCGCGCCCGGCCTGTACGCTGTGGGCGACATCAACGGAATCACCCTGCTGGCCCACGCGGCCGAGCATCAGGCAGCCTATGTGGCCCGCCGCATTCTCGGCCAGGCTGACGGACCTTATGAATCCGGCCCCGTGCCTTCCTGCGTGTATGGCGGCACGGAAATCATGCGCGTGGGACAGACTGCCGCCGCCTTGCTGCGGCAGGGCAAGTCCGTTGAGGTTTCACAAGCTCCTCTTTCTATGAATCCCATTGCGCAGGCAAGCGGCGGCACAGCCGGTTTTGTAAAGGTTGTCTGGCATGAAGGGCGCATGGAAGGCATTGCCGCCGTCGGCGCAGGCGTATCGCACCTTGTGACCGTAGCGCAGGTACTGCTCAAAGAAGGCTATAACGAACACAGACTGCACGAAATCATGTTTGCCCATCCCACGCTGGATGAAATTGTTCCCCTGGCTATCAGCGCTCCCCGAAAGACCGTTACTGCCGAATAATCGCTCACAGGCAAGGAGACATCATGAATTTTCCCAATGACAGAATTTACCATGCCGACCACCTCTGGGCTCAGGAGCAGGCAGACGGCTCATGGCTGATCGGCATTACCGATTACGCCCAGGACCAACTCGGCAGTGTTATCTTTGTGGACCTGCCCGGGCAGGGCGCACAATTCGAGCAGGGGCAGTCCTGCGCGTCCATTGAGTCGGTCAAGGTCACAAGCGACGCAATCATGCCCATTTCCGGCACAGTGCTGGCTGTGAACGAAGCCCTTGCAGATACGCCCGAACTGCTCAATACCGCTCCCTACGGCGAAGGCTGGCTCATACGGGTCACGGCGTCTCCCTATGATGAGGCTGCCTGCATAAGCAACGACGCCTATGCCGCCTTGGTCGGTGCGTAACATCACCTTTGCCCAGACCGCGAAAATCCCCGGCAGCAATGCTGCCGGGGATTTTTACATGAAAAAACAGTCCACTACATTCTGACGGCGTTTTTAATCTGCTCTAGAGCAATTCAACTTTTAAATTGCTCGGACGGCTGCGCGAGCAGACGTTCGCTACGGAGGCGTAAGCGCAGTTTATCTGCGCGGTTAAACGCCGAAGTGAGCGTGCCTTAACCTTTGAGAATGTATATTCTCAAAGTTAACCTGCTCTAGATGTAGAACCGCTTTACGTCATAACTGCCCTGCCGATGGCATCGGCAGGCAACAACCGTATGCAAAGACCGCCGCATGCAAAGACCGCCGCGCAAGCTTTCTGCCTGCAAACGCCGAGGCACTCCCCACAGCCTTGCAAATAAAGCCGCTCGCTCTGGCAGGCATCTACGGGGCTGCATGGCTGTCAATGTCGGTACTGCCATCCCTGACAACCCTACCGCCCCAAAAACAAAGAAGTTCAAGGTGTTTTGCACAACCTTGAACTTCTTTGATGAAATATTGGTAGCAAGGGAGGGATAGGGAAAACGCCTCGCACCATGTTGATATATAAGGACTTTTCAAATGCTTAAAAATGTTGTGTGTATGACTCCTGTGGCCTGTGTGTACAACCTATCCTCCTGCCCTTTGCCCTGTCAACGGTGTTTGTATTTTGCTTTTGGCTTTTTCATGCAGCCCTGTGGGTCACACTCCCCTGCTCCCCCAAAGAACACCCTGAGCAAAACGGCACCCATTATAAACCGCAAGCCAACGTAAGCCGAGAATGGGCCGTAAGCAGCTCGTCGGAGGCTGAAGGTGGCTTCGGTTTTGGGTGCCTTTTGCGTTTGGTCTTTTCAACCTCGTCAAGAGGTTGGGGGGATGAACGCCGCAAGGCGTTCGGTGGCCGGGAGCATTGAGCGAAGCAAACAGCAGCTTTTATGACAGCCCATCAAAGGCGAACTGAGGCCCCTGCAAAAGTCGCCTGTGGGCTGGCGTAAAAGCTGCCCTTTGCGAAGCGGAGCAGGTGCGGGGCGGAACCGCCTCATTATACCCCTGCGCTCACCCCCCCTTTCAAGGGGGGATAGTAAGCAGGGGTTGCTGACAGATAGAAGGGGGGATAGCAAAACCTGACGGAGCGAATGAAATGAGCGACTACCATAGCGGCCCCGAAGCGCGGCTAAAAATGGCCGGGGATATGTTAAGCTGTTGTCTGCCGCCACCGGGCGGCTAGACCCTCCTTTTACCCCGGACATGCCAAGCGAAAGGGGCCATTGTTCCACGCAAAAAAACGAACAATCCCCCCCTATCTGGCAGCGCCTATGCCTTGGGTGTTACCGTGGCTGAGTCGAGGCGCGGCGAGTGAAGGGCGAAGGCTGGCAAGCCTGAGCACAAGGGAGCAGCATAGCCGAGCCGTGGAAGCTACAGTGTAAAGACATTCGTAACATTTCGATTCCAAAGGATTTTCGATTCGACAATTTTGCAGCCATGTCCATATGGCCCGTGACCAGCTTTCAGGTGGCCTACTCGTTTGGTAAAGAGCACGACAGAGTTCTGAAAGACATTCGTAACCTGCCAATTTCAAAAGATTTTCATGCCGTCAATTTTGACGCCATGTTCGTCGGGATTGAAGTAGGCAACAAAGCCATACGGATGTCACCCGCCTATCACCTCACCCGTGGCGGCTTCATGCTCTTGGCAGTGGGCTACACCGGGGCCAAAGCAATGGCTCTCAAAGAAGCCTACATTGCAGAGTTCAACCGCATGGAAGCTGAACTTCACAATCGCGTCCCGGCGCTCCCTGACTTTTCTCAAAGCAGCACGGGGGGAATCTCTGTCCGACAGAGAGGACTCAGCCTTTCACATTTTTCTGTCAAAACTGCCCCAGCTTTCCCCCGGCCACCTGAAGGAACCCCCAAACAGTATGGAGGCTCCTCCCGGCTGCCCTTCGCTCTCGCTTGCGCTTTCACTGCTTGCCTATCCTTCGTCCTTCTCTGGCTCCCCTTCATAGTTGTCCCTGTAACCAACTGGCTCAACGCAAGACTTCCAGTGAGCTACCATTCTATACGGCACATAGGCCACCTCAGTTTTACCTGAGGAACCATCATCCGTATTTACCAGTACAAGGACTTCGCCAAGCTCAAACCTGTAACCCCAGCAGAAGGGGTGAACAGCAGGGTCAACGGGGATAAACAGCATGTGTGGCTTAATAATGATTTTTCCAAAGAAGGTTCCTCCAAACTCGTTATACGAAACGCTGTATGCCTTGCCCACTGCGGCAAAGGCTGCGTCGTGGGCTTCTTCAAGGGTGTCGTAAATTCGGTTGTCAATTGCTGTAACTACGCGCCTTGGGTCTCTGGTGCCTTTGGGTGTGGTAGTGGTCATGGTGGTGTTTCCTGTGTAGTGATTTTTCACTACTCTAGCCATGAGAGCGTCTTTGTGTCAATATTTCACTACGGAGAAAAACGAATATGATAAAAAGTAATGTGAAAGACTTTATGGAAAAAGCCGGGGTTTCAGTCCGCAAAGGGGCATCCCTAACAGGCTTATCAACACAGACAATTAGCCGCGCACGGCGTGATGATACCTTTTCAAGCTGCTCTATAGAAACCCTTCAAACAATCGCCAAGGCTTGCGGGTGTCGTGTCAAAGACCTCTTCACTGAAGATGATTCATAATTGAAATCAATTTTCAAAAACAATTAAAGCTTCTCCTCTCACCTGAGGGGGTCTTTAACCTCTTTTCTCTCTAATTAAATTTGAAATTCAAATTCAAGTAAAATAGCCCCAGACTCACGGGAGGCTTATTTAGGCTCTCTCCTGCTGGGGCTTTGTGTTGCTATGGGCTGCCTTCACGTTTTATGGGGGAATTTTTATATTCCTTCCCAGCCTGAATGGATGTTCATAAAATTATTTTCTGTTCTGAAAAGAGCTATGCACTGACGGATTTTGAAGGGGAATCTGCCTGTGCGTTTGAGGAGATTTGCCCAAAGCCACGCTTAAGGGCTGCTTCCCGCCTTTTCTGCCGGGTCTCTTCGGTTATGTTGGGATTCTTCCCGAACCTGTAGGGGTACAAGGAACAGTTCTCCTTGCATGTGCAGTATTCAACTTCAAGGCTTTGGTCTCCACAGCAATCAAGGCATTTTGCCCTGATAGCTTTAAGCCTTGAGGGTATCACATGAAGAATTTCGTCTTCAGTCCCTCTTTCATCGTCAACGTCTTTGGCTGTGTATGTGGTGGAGGTGGGCTTACGCCCCATACGATAAGGCCAAAGAACACAATCAATGATCTTGCACTTCCTCACTTCAGACGGAACCCAGCAAGAACAGTTTAAGCATTTTTCCCGAATCACCTTCAGGATTGAGCCGCTGTTGCTGCTCTGTGTGGTTGTATCCGGCATCCGGCTTCCCTCCCTTGGGAACGAATCTTTCCATTGTTTTTGCTCAAAATCCGTATTCTGAGCGCGTTGTTTGAAACGAAAGAAAGCCCCCTGACCAATGAGAAAGGTCAAGGGGCTTCTGCGTGGTAAGTATGGTGGGCTGAAGGGTTTCACTCAGTCCAGATTTGGGCTTAGTGTCTGAAAGACTTCAGTAACATTCTGTTTTTACAGATGTTCAACGCCCGCAAATCTGCATTTGTTACATATCGTCCACCAGGGCCGCCAACAGCTCTTGCTGGTTTGCTCTGGTCATCTGCCCCCGCTTTGTCATTTGCCGCTGGTAGTCATTCTGTCGGATGCTCTGGGCAAGCTTGGGTTCCTCGTCTATGAGCTGGTCTTGGGCTTCTCTGCGATAGGCATTGATGACCCGCTTAATCATGAGGGCACGGGGGCTTTGATCTTTATCGGAAGGGGGGTCGGCAAGCGTCATGCGCTCTATGTCATACTGTGGAGAATCGAAGAGTTCCCCAAGGGCTTCATGCAGGGTCTTGCCTTGGATGGTCACAGTTCCATGCAGTTCTGTAAGCCTTGAGTATTGCCCCGCTGTCAGGTCTACACCGTGAAGCGTATAGGCAGGAGGGCCATTGACCGCCTGTGCCATCCTGTTCATTTCATCAAGAACAGGGTCGTGCTTGTCACGGGGTATCAGGCGGTAGTCTACAGGCTCCCCGGTTATCCAGTTGCGCTTGGCTGGGAGATCATCGTGGAAACCGGGAACGGTATTAAGAATGGCATCCATAATGCCCCTGACCTCGCGCATGGGGTCATCTTCCCCTGTCATGTACTGCCGGGTGTATCGGGTGGCGGCTGAGAAAGGGATCAAAGTTGTTGCCTGATTCCTCAGGAACAGCTCTGGCTTTGCTTCTTCATCAGTAATGAAGTTCACCACCTCTGCAACGTCCTGCATGTAGGTGCGGGAAGTCACATTGTTGGCAAGGGCCAGAATGGCAGAAGCTGCGAGGTCACCATAGCGGGCCTCAGTCAAGTGCTGTCCAGCTATAGCTAAATCAGCGGCAAGACCAAGGACCATCCCGGCTGGGTCATAGCGTCTGTAGGAGTAATAAGAATCTCCTATCTTGATGCTGTGGGCCTGCCAGCCTGTGGCCTCAAGCGCCTTACGCTGCTTGGGGTCTTTGGGCGGGCTGCCTGTAATGGAACCTGACATTGCCAAGCCAACAGCCCCGGCCCACATGAGGGAACCTGTAGCCATCTTGGCACGGGCCAGAGCAGCCTGTTCACCACCTGCGGCAAGGGCTGCTCGGTATTGTTTGCTCATCTGACCTATTACCGGGGTGTGAGCCACGAAGTCACGCAGGATGTTTGCCGGGGTCTTGATGAACGGGACAACCACTCTCATAAGCGGGTGGTCGTTAGCGTACCTCTGGAAGCCTCCAGCGTAGGTATGCTCTCCCAAGTCCTGCGTCCACGTGGCTTGTCTGGCATATTCAAGGAAGGGCTTTAGAGTCTCTTCATTGCGGGCTGTTCCCCGGCCAGTGGTGGCAAGGCTCATCTGTTCTTTTACAAATGCGTCTATTTGCTGGGCGTCTTTCAGACCACCCTCCATTGCTTCCCGTCTCAATGAGGCTGACAGAGAAGCCCTGAAGTTGAGCTGTTTGAAAAACTCGTCTGTGCTTACCAGTATGCGTGAAGGCAGCCTGAGGTATGGCCCAAGAACCCCAGCCGAAGAGGCTATAAGCTCCTGCATGGTGGTCAGTTGTGTTCCTCTGGGCTTGCCGTCAAGCATCATGGCTTTTATGTTGTCATAAGTGATCTGAGCGCCGTTTGTTTCCATCTTGCCGACACTGCCCGCGCCTTCAAGTATGCCGCTCTCGGCTTTGAAGGCTTTATGGGCAAGCTTCATGCTGTCGGTAAAGTAGGTGTAAAGACCGCTCAGGGTGTCTATGGCTTCCTGACGTAACGCCTTGTCACGGGTAAAGACGCCCGACAGGTATTGCTCAGTAGGCATGAGAAGAGACTTCAGGAAGTTTGAACCAGCATTGGCCGCCATAGTCATTGGGCCTGAAAGCATATTGCTGATTCTGAATTCCTGAAGGATGCCCAGTTTTGTTCCTGTGGACAGGGTGTTTACAGCCTGGGCAATGGCTCCTTTACTATCTGCATTGATTACGGCATCCCGTGCAATGCGGGCTGTGTTTTCATGCGTCCAGCCTTCACGGGTGAGGTAACTTCGTATCTGCTCCTCACTCAGATTGGTGGGCGAAGGATGCCACTTGAAGCTTTCCTTTGCTTCCGTGGCGGCTCCTGTGGCTGCAAGCTCGTCACTGGCCTTGTACACGCTATCGATGTTCTTTTTCAGCGTGGCAAGATCAAGCTTTTCCTGCATAGAAACAGAAGCCGGGTTGACGTGAAGCTTACGGGCTATCTTGAGGAATTCCTCAGTGCAGAAGTCCAAGGCGGTCTTCATGTCGTCGAAGGTCTGGGCGGTCTTGCTGGCAACGGTAGCCTCACCGCTGGCAATGGCCTGCCCTGCATATTCTTGCACGGCTTTGCTGTTCATACCGTAGCGCTGTACAAGTTCATCAGTGCTGCTGGTAAGTGAGGAAACCACATCATCAGCGGTGGTGGCAGCTTCTTTAGTGCTGCCTGCTTCCTTCAGAGTTTCCTTAACGTGCTTGATGAAATCAAAGCCGTGTTCACTGCGAAGGATGTCCAGCCCTGTGACACGGTGCCTTGCATCACTGCGGGCAAGAGTGTCTAAAGCTTCCCCAAGGGTTTTGGCTTTTCCATCACCCACAAGGGTTTTCAAGGCTGCGGGGTCTATCAGGCTGTCTGTCCTGAAGACATCTTTGAGCGGCGCTTTAGCGCCTGTGGCTGGGGGTGTGATGGGGGAAACTGTATCGGGGCTGTGTACGCTTACGGCTTCTTCTCTGGTCTGCCTTATGCGTTCTACGGTTTCAGTGTAAATCTGTTCCTTGGCTGCCTTGCTAGCGGCCTTGCTGGCGCGATAGACGCCCACAACGGCTAGAGCGGCTTCAAAAGCCATGCCTATGCCCAGGTCTTCAAAACCGTGCTTCAGGCGTCCTACAAGTTCACTGTCGTCCTTGCTGACTGCCAAGTTTTCAGTAATGACATTTCGCAGGGCTGGGCTTTCCTGCATGGCATTGGAAAGCATCTCTTCATGACCGTCAAAGCCTGTGAAGGTGCTATAGAAAGACTTGGCTGCCCCACGCCCTGCAATGGCTGCCTTTGAGGAACCTTGAAGGAGCTTTGCGCCTTTGAGCAAGGCACCGCCTGTGAGGAAGCCAGCAAGAAAGGTCGATATGTCTTGAGCCAGCTTGCCGGGGGCGGTTTCAGTTTTACCAAAGTTGCCCATGTCAACGCCATACTCTGCGGCGGTCTGAACAACATCAAACTCTTTGCCGCCCTGAACCATAGTGCCAACGAGGTCTATTGTTTCGTTGGCAGCGTTAACCGGGCCGTTGGCTATGCCTTTGCCCACGTCCATCAGGTAATCAAGAAAGCTCTTGTCTTCCTGCTCGGGGTCGTTGGTGGTTTCTTCAGTTGTGGCCGGGGCTGGCTGTGGGTTCAGCATGGGAGCCTGGGCAGAAAGCCCAAGGGTGTCTTCTGGGTCGTCTATGTTGACGTTGATATTCTGGGGGAGTCCTTCGGCCATGCCCTGAAGCATGTCAGGGGAGAGGGAACCGTTGTCCCCTGTGAGTTCAACATCCAAGTTGTTAGGTATGCTGTCTATGCTCATAGTATTTATTTCACCTCAATTTGACGGCTGAACTTTGTAGCCCCTGCTTTGCTGCTGGCTGCCGGGGGTGGTGATGCCTTGATGCCTTTTTCCTTGAACCAGTTGTACAGGTCGGACTGTGCGTTTCTGGCGTCCGTGATTCCCTTTGATTCAGGACTATGACCACGAACAAGAAAGTACATCTCCTGCCATGTAAGACCCCCCTCAACTCTGCTGTCTACAAAGCTGAGAACTTCTTGAAGGGTTTTCATGCCTCCAAGCTGCTGCATTGCGGCAGGGTCGTTGCCAAGGCTATTGGCAAACAAGGTATTGACGTTAGTAACAGCCCCGGTAAAGACTTCGGCCTGTCCGGGGTTGGGTCTGGAAAAGAATGAAGAGGAGGACTCCGCGCCTATCTTCTCAACTGCTTTGGTGTCAGTGAGATAGCTGCGGGTCTGCCTGTTGTCGGTGAGTTGTGACTTCTCAGTAGCGTAGCGGTCTTTGGTGGCCTTGATGCGCTTATCAAGGTACTGACCTTGGAAGTCCTGAGCTATGCGTTGCATGTCCAAAGAGGACAGGGGGGCATCTTTGGCTTCCCCTGTTCCGGCCTTTTCGGCCTTCTCTTTTTTCTTTTCTGCAACAAAGTCGGCAAAGGCTGTATTGACCTCAGGCAAATCCATCATGACTTGCGCAAGGATGCCTGCGGCGGGTTTTGTGCTGGTGCCGTTCTGGTAGGAGTGATAAAGCTCATTGGCTTCTTCATTGGAAACATTGCCGATCATAGAAATGTAGGTCTTGGCAATATTGGCCTGAGCACTCAGCAGGGCTTGCCCTTCAGCTGTGGTGTTGGCATCTGCCATACCCAACAGGCGTTGAACCTGAGCAGGATTAAAGCCTTGTCGTGCCAAGTCCATAACTTCAGCCTTCCCGGCCTTGCCTTGCTTGAGGTCTGACTCAAGGGCAAGGGCTGCTGAAGCAAGCTCAGGGCTGGCATACATAGACATGAACTGACCGCGCTGGCCGTCTTCGGCTGCCTGCTTGAAGTGGGGATAATCCTCAGGACTGCACAGTTTCAGCTTGTCTACTATGGTGCCTCTGGACAGATCAGGATTTCCTGTTGCCCCGTATTCGTAGCCCTTGGCTGTGGCCTTGCGGGCGGCGTCTTCTCTCTGCCACTGCCTGCGGGTATGGGCGCGGCTTTCGGCTGCCCATGCCTTGCTGGTTTCCTGCTCTTCAAGCTGTTCAATGCCTTTGGCAACTCCCGGCTGTGACATAAGGGAAACTGGTTTGCCTCCCACGTCTACCGTGATGTTCTGGGCAATCTGTCGGGCTGTGCTGGCAGAGTGGTTGCTCTGAAGTACCATGTTGCCAAGGAACGTCATAATACGAGTCTGGGAGTAACCAAGGCGTTTCATGTCTTCCGCTTCTGCAAGAATGACTTGTGCCGCCTCCTGAGCATATCCGGCCCGCTCTGCGGGTATCTTGGTGTCATACCTGCCTGCGCTTGCTGTAAGGTTTCTCCTCATTGCCAGCGCGTCTTGTATGTTCTGGGCCTTCTGCTGTTCCAGCATGGCGGAGTTCTGGGACTCGACCTCGTTATTGTGCTTTATCAACAAGCCTTCAAGGACTTTCTTGCTTGGGTGGGCAAAGTGCTGCGCAAGGAACAGGCGGTCTTCATAGGAGGTGTACCCCTGTTTTTCTGCGTATTGCTTTCGGTACTCTTCGCCCCAAGCCAGAACCTTGCTGGCGTCTCGCTCGTTCCGCATGCCGCTGGTGGTATATGCGTCCTGCATGTCAGCAGCAAAGTGGATAACGCTTGATTGAAGTATTTCAGCCTCAATGGCTCTCTTTACATGCGGCGACAGTTCAAGAATTTTAGGGTCACTAAGGGCGGCTTGTCTGAACGTCTCCATGTTTTTTGTAAGCTCAGGATTTTCCATCTTGAAAAGTTCAGCAGTTTTTGTGTCCTCTTCAATCTGGCGGTCTGTGATTCTGGTCATCACTTCGTCAAGCGTCCTGTCCCAAGGGCGCAGGGCTGCGGCAAGACGCCCCATGCCTTCCCCGGCCATAGCATCACGGCCCATTGGGTTAGCCTGCGCTGCCACATAGGTGCTAACGCTACCGCCTCCTGAGATGGCCGGACGGACGCCTAAGGCTGCCCCAAGCTGTTCCCTGATTGTTCTTGGCTCTTTGTGTCTGTTGTCCATGTGTGAAGGTTCCTCCCAAAGTAAATCATGCGGTTTGGTTAAAGGTTGTCGAAAATATCTGGGGGCCAGCCCTCCCCATGATGAAGAAAGCCCCGCCTGAGTCTGGTCTTCATAACCAGTTCAGACGGGGCCGCATGTGGGAGGGAATAATTGGTGAAGTCTTTTTGTATTGAGGACTATAGGTTTTTATTGATTGTGATTGATTATTATTGATTCTGTTGGTGGTCTATGGATAATGATTCATAGTAATAAAACATAAAGAAATAAAAATTAAAGAATAACTATTTCATTTTAAATTTTAGAATAGTATATTTAGTATTCTTTAGAATAAGAATGTTAAAGATAAACTATTTATTACTTAAGTCTTTAATATGCTGTTAAGGTGTCTTTAGGTATTTTCTTAGGTTTTATATTTAAGATTTATCTTTAGTTAGTCTTTAGTTACCCCCCTTACCCCCCATAAGACGGATGAAAGCCCCCCTTGCTTTCTTCCGAATGCTGCAACTGGTTGCAAGCAACCTGTCTTCTCCGCCTAGTGCCACCTAATTATAACATGCTAAATTAGTTACATAATTTCACTTAAATGAAATTATATTTCAAACTCATAACATACTGATTTTACAGAACAACTTAAAGACTTAATCCAGTATTAAATAAGATAACAAAGAATGAGAGGAGGTCTTAACCCCGAAGGGGAAGAGCGAAGGATAGCGAATGGTGGGCTAAGGAATGGTGATTGATTTTCTATGGTTGGTCTTTGGGAAAGGCTCAAAGTGAGCTGGTCTTCTTTCTATAGTGCAACTTAATTCTAACAGTGTGAAATTATTGAAATGAGGCTTAGGCGCTCCTTTAATAGCAGGCCATAAAAATAGCGGCGCTTCTCTCTATGGTGCAACCTTATTAGTAACATGCTGAATTTAAACAATAAGACTTGATTTTTCTGAGTGGCCTTCTCTCTATGATGGAAGGTAATTCAGGACGCCTTTCTCCGAATGGTGGAAGGTATTTGATAACTATATGAAATTTTTGAAATTAGGAGCTTTGCCTACTTCGACAGTCAGGCGCTAACTTAGCGGTGGTTCTCCGAATGGTGGAACCTAATTCGTAACATGCTGATTTAATTCAAACAGCCCGTTTTGGCGTTGGTTCTCCTCTGGCCTCAAGCTGGCCGCCTCTTCTCTCTATGGTGGAACCTAATTCCAAGTCCCAGCCATTGCAGCCTTTTGCTACTTTTCACGGCCTGAAGTTGTCCAAGGTAGGCAATGGGTCGGGTTCTGTATTTTCGCACGGGATTTGGGGGATAAGTGGGGTGTGGGCTTGGGGGAGGCTGCTTAAAAATTTTGCCATTTCTTTTTGGTGAGAAGTTGGTGTTCACTACTAATCAAAAGGCCACGAAAAAAATCACCAAAGCAAGGGATAGTCATTGTATTATGGCATTCAGACGTGTTAATATTCTGGGCCTCATTGCCAATATCTATTAAAGCTTCTCTTAAGTTAAGTAAAAAATGTACTAAATATCTTGTTGCCCGTGCAATTGCTTTTTCTTGTATTTTAGCATGAGTAAAAATTTTGTGAGGTGGAATTATTTTTCTGTTTAAATCAAAATGTAAAAATGAAGCATTTTCACTTACTAGATTATAATAAAATGAGCCTTCATCCTCTATGTCGTTTTTTATGCGTTCAGGAATTTCTTCTTTATAAATTTCTTCTAGTATTGCTTGCCATTTTATTAAGGGGTCTGTTGTTTTATCATTGCTGCTGAATTCATTAATGTTTTGATAGCGTGTTGTGCTCCCGAATTCTGATAAAAGAGAAATTAGTTTATGAGTCACTTTGTGATTGTAGCATATTTCAATTTTATTTGAAGGTACTAATGGGCAGTTAATTATTATCTGTGAAATTAATTTTGTGATATCATGAGAATAGCTTTTTATTGTTGATTTTGGTGGTGGTGTTAAATCGTTATTAGCCATATAATCTATTATTACTATTAATTTACATAATCTTTCTATTCCAATTGATAAATTATAAAATCCAGCACAAGTTTTTCCCGTAGGGGCTTCATTACTATTTCTTGTTAATGTTAGTCCTGTGTACAACATCCATTCAATTAGCCCAGCTTCACTCACAAGAAGGTGGTAATAATTGCCAAAATATGATTGTTTCATATGGTAACCTTATTTTATTTATGATTTATTTCCTGTGTATATTCAGTGTATGGGACTATTAACTGTTTGCTCATTGTCGATAAGGCGTTCATTCATCATGCCTTGCATCTGTTCATCAACAGCGGTTTGAATCCGGTGGGCTTCTTCTATTTCCCCCTCTGCTTTATGCTTGTTTCAATCCCCTCAGTCACATTCCAAAACCGCATTTTGGCTAAAGCTGCAAAAAGTACCTTCTGGTTAAACCTCATGCCGTCTTCATCCAAGGCATACCCACTAGACACGCCGTTATCTGCATGCCCTTGGATTTCATCCAGATGATCTTGACTAACCCCAGAATTAAGCCCCATGTTTTTAAACAAATGCCTGAAGCTGTGAAAGCTCTTCGGCCTTCCCTGCCCGCCCTGCTCTTCGCCGCTGGGCCGTATCCCGATTTCTTCAGAATACTTTTTCCACCAATCGGTAAACCTGTCACTCATTTTGTTCTGTGCATTGGGAACAAATGTGGGGAAGAGCTGGGCTTGTTCTCCAAACTGGTTTTTGATTTTCTGAACGTGAGACATAAAGCCAAGTTCAAGGAGGCTGGGGTGGATTGGGATTAAGCGCTGGGCGGCTGCGGTTTTTATTGTCCGTGTTCCGTCTTCGCTTTCGTGAATAGATAAGCAGGAAATGCCTTGACGTTGTAATATGTCATCAAGCCTGAGGTGGGAAAGCTCTTCAATCCTTGCTCCCGTGTACAGGCCCAGAAGCAGAAGCCACCTATAATCTGTCCTAACGTCTTCGGCTGACCATGCCGGGTATTGCTTTCCCCGGCGTCTGGTGGCTTTTTGAGCCTTGGGCAACGTGCCAAGAGTTGACTTGGTATTAAACAGGCTGGATTTCTTGAATATAGTTTCAATATCCTGTTCAGTGTAGGGCGTTTTCAATGGAATGCGTGTTCTTACTCGCTGTTCAAAGACTCTAATACCTGCGGCAGGGTTCAAATCAATATAGCCGTTCCGTATTGCATGGGTAAAGACAGTGCTTAGGGCTGCAAGTCTTCCTTCGTTAATCGTCTTTGTAGAAAGAAGAGTGAAGACCTTCCCTTTCGCTTTTTGCTTTTCAACCCATTTCAGCACAGCGGGGAATTTTTCTTTGTCCAGCCTTCGGGGAAGGTAAGTAGGAAGTGTAACAAGAACATCTTTGTATTGTCGAATGTGGGCCTTTGTTATGCCCTTGATAGGCAAGTCCCCCACCAGCTCAGTGAAACGCCTTACGGCTGCGGCAAAGCTTCTCACTGTTCCCGCTGATGGCTTGCGCTCCTCAAGATACCGTTCCCAGACTACAGAGAAAGGCGGGTTGTTCTCAGATGGAATCAAATTTTGATCTACGGTCTGCCCTTGGGGGTTTTGCTGGGGTATTTCATTTTGTTCTAATATCGCCGCTGCTGAGGGCTTTTGGCGTCCATTCGGCTTTGCGGGGGTATTGACCCACGTTCCCCGTGAGCGTTGTAAAATAGCCTGCTGCACTGCGGTTTCCTGCACCAGCATATCAAGGCAGAACTTTCGGTATTCTGGGGAGGTCTGGCGCTCCTCTTCAGTGTCCGGGGCTGCAATGCCGTGCTCTTCAAGATAGCTGTCTACTACAGCCTCAATGATGTGGGTCTCACCGTCCTGCATGAACGCAGGGGCGGCCACCACAAACAAAGCGGCGTGGTGGTCTGCTTCTTGCCTTTCTTCGTCACTCATGCCCGAAAGCTGCCGGAACGGCTTGGGCGTATAAGGTAGGCCCTGGCTCTCGTTGAGTGTCTTCAGAAAGGCTTGCTGCTCATCCCAAGCGGCCTTGGCCTGCTCAAGGTCTGGGCGAAGAGGTGCCCTGCGTTTTGCTTCGTCTTTGCTTAAGGCTTCATGAGGATAGAGAAGCGCCAGCCGTTCAAGCTCAAGGGCTGAGATTTGATTGAAAGAGGTCAGGGCGGGTTTGACTTCAAGAGTTGGCTTTGCTTCGGCTGGAGCAGCTTTAGGGCGCTGTGGCTGGGCTTTGAGCTTCCGGCGATGCTCACAGAATTCTTGTTCAAGCTGCTGCGCCCTGAGCAGGATACGAGACTGAGCTTCTTTGTAGTCTTCAGTCTTGAGGCTGAACTTCAATTCAGTCTTTGGCGCATAGGCTTCAAGCAAGTCTGTAGGGACTCGCAGGCGAAAATAAAAGGAGCGGCTACGGGGAACCCGGCATGGTTTTGGTGGGGTAAAAGACAAGGCGCTCATGCCTCCGTGTGTACAACCTTTGACTAGGGTAGCGTTAAGATTGGCACTGAGAGAAAGAGGGGCTTTTGCCTTTCGCGTCCGCTTGCATCAAGGGTTTTCGGCTGCGCCAGAGCCAAAAACAAAAACGCGCAAAAAATCAGTATTCTTGCTGCTTTCTTGCGCGTTTTTGCGTTCTTGTTGGCACTTAATTAGCGGCGTCTTATCGCCTGCATCTCATTCTGGCTAGCGGTACTCGCGGCCGCTCCAGATAACCTTACCGATCACGCGGAAGAACTCAGCCATATCACCACGCATATCAAGCTCAATGGGCGGGTACGCCTCTTCATTGACGCTTTTTAAAATTACTTTTCCCGGTATCATATCTATTCTTTTCAGATAGATAGCCTCTTCGAATCCTACCGCAAAAATCCTGCCTGGGATGATGTTCGTTTTGCTCTGGTCCAACAGAACCACGTCTCCATCCATGATCTCTGGCTGCATGCTGTCGCCAGCTACGCGCATCAGAACCATTTTGTCTGGATTGCCCTTGCGCAACAAGAAGTCCATGCGGAAGGCATAGCTTCTCTCGCAGTCTCCGTTCACCTCGAGGCTGCCGTTACCGGCTGAAAGTCGAGCCTCGGCCATCGGAATAAGCTTTAATTCTACATCACAGTCTTTAGCTATAATGCAAGAATTTATGTCTTTAGAGAAAGTCATTTCTCCCTGCCCAAAGAAAAGCCAGTTTGCATTTATATTAAGTTTCTCTGCTATCTTTTCTATCCATGCAGGCGGAATTTGTTGTCTCTTTCTGGCCGCAGCAATTGATGATTGATTGATTTCAAGCATTTTAGCTAGATCGGCTTCTTTTTCAATTTGTGCGGCTTTCATTATTCGCGCCAACTTGGCCTCGAAAGATTTCGCTCTTTCCATGTAGAACTCCGAAAATAAGACCGAAATGCCCATCTTAGAAGATTTTTAGCTAAATCACTTGGTTAGCAATTTTTAGTAAAAGTGAAGAACGAAATGACTTTTAGCTTGATATGTTCTTAATTTTTAGCTAATACTCTTCTTGCGGGCGGTTAATATTTACACGCAAAACCAAACTAACAGGCCGCCGCGCATAGGGTCAACGTCCAGACCAAACCAAATTTTGGACAAGCGGAGGCAACCAATGAATTACCCATGTCCCAGAGAACTAGCTTACCTGCCGGATGGGGCCAGCAGTCTCCCCGAAGAAAGCCCAGCTTTCAGCAATGCTGCTGGCGCTTACATTCTTGAATGCGTTGTGCCGTGCTGGGAATTGGTTGTGTCTCGCTCTGCACGTTTTGGGGGAAATTATGAATTTCGCCCCGGATGGGGAAACCAAGCCCGGATTGAGGCTGTGCGCATGTCCCATGCAACTATTCGGGCCGCGTTAGCAGCAATGGGCAAGTAGAGGCCCACACCATGCGCCAACTCTCTCTCATAGACGATATTGCCCAGCTTGCCGGAGCATTGCCCGCCATCAAAGCGGCTATGCGCGGCGTTGCTGGTGCGCCAGAGGGAGAGGGCCGCAAGGCACTCCCAGACAAATTAAACGCTATAGCGCGGGCCAGCGGCATCAAGCTGACTGGCGGCAACGCTAGCGGCGTCAGCGAAGAAATGCTGCACAAGATTTTATCCCCTTCGGACGATAGCCGTCCGCCATCTGTCCTGATGCTGCTGGCCTACTACAAAGCAACAGACAACCCGGCCCACCTGCGCGCCATGCTGCGCGCTGTAGGTCTGGACATCATGACGGAAGATGATC
Organism: Desulfovibrio sp. 1188_IL3213; assembly: GCF_036763145.1. Classification (NCBI taxonomy): domain Bacteria; kingdom Pseudomonadati; phylum Thermodesulfobacteriota; class Desulfovibrionia; order Desulfovibrionales; family Desulfovibrionaceae; genus Desulfovibrio; species Desulfovibrio sp. 1188_IL3213. Next base: position 27,185 of record NZ_JBAIYR010000008.1, read on the forward strand.
GCAAGTTGCGGGATTACGCCCGCGCCATTCTTGAGCAGAAAAAAGCCCGCAAACAAGCCCGTAAACTGGAGGAAGAACTATGAGCCGTGTGTCGGCCCCACAGCGCCTTGAACTTGGTGCAAAGCGTTGCAAGTACCGCTGGCGCTTGCGGGAAGTGATGGATGCTAACGCAGTACCATCTTATGCGGCTCTGGGGCGCATGCTTGGTGTGTCTGGCGTTGCAGTTGCCCGTACGGTCAGCGGCGAGATACATAGTCCTGTTGTACTTGATTGGTTTCGTAAACACGGCGTGCCGGAAAACCTGCTTTGCGACCCACGCCGGGCGGCGCAGTAGGAACAGGCTATGGCAATGGCAACAGAGACATACGCAACGCGAGACATTGCCGGACTGTTGGCGATAACAGAACGCGCCGTACAGGCGCGTGCCAAGCGTGAAAGCTGGGAATCTGCGCGACGGAGTGGTTTAGGAGGCGGAAACCAATGGATAATCTCCAGAATGCCCCCGGCCACGCGCGATGCAATTGCCTCTGCCATGCTGCGCGAAGCCCGCGTGGCAGCCGCCAGC
>NZ_JBAIYR010000009.1:0-27483 GCF_036763145.1 Desulfovibrio sp. 1188_IL3213
CTGCGGCAGACCGTCTGTAACATTAAAGACAGCGGTGCCAGTCGTATTGCGCGCTAAATGCGTAATAGCGCCGGATATGTCGCCGTATATTTCGCGAATAGCATCACCACGCACGCCTCCCACGCCGAGAGGCGACAATATAATTTAAGGAGTAAATAATGCCTGAAGCCCACAGATATACGAAGCCAGATCGTTTTTTTCACGGCACCGTTAAATATAATACTGTTCAGCCCGGCAACTCCGCTCTCGACGACCTGCCGCCGTTGCCGTGGCCCAAACAGTGGCCGCAGCATGTGGATGGCAAAGGCTGGGTTATGGTTGATGACCACCGGGAACGCAAGGAGCCGCTTTTTGCCGCCGCCGTGGTGCAAGGTGCTACTGATTACTGGCTGCCGGGCGACACCAACGCCAGCCCGGCCCGGCAAATGAAAAACATCGGCCCCCTGCCGGAGGGTGCAGTTACAGAACGGCCAGCCAAGACTGATGCCGAGCTGCTAGCCGAGGCCCAGGCAGATAAGCGCGCCGAGGTGCAGGCGGGCTATGACGCCGCCGTGGCCGCATCTCTGACAATGCCGACAGCTAACCCGACAGAGCAGGACATAACTATCGGCGCGGCTGCGTTTGCCGCCGAGGACGCCGAGGGCCTTGCGTATATCATGCAAGCTCATGCGGCCCGGCGTGACGATCTGCTGGCAGCCGTGGAGGCAGCAGATACCGCTGATGCCGTACAGGCTATTGTTGTGTTTTACGCGGTCTAATCTTGCGTGCCAATAAGGACACAAAAAGCGGGGCAAAACCCCGCTTTTTTTACATGGCCGCTTGTGCCAACTTGCGCGCCCGCTTATTGCATTGTGACCAGTTCGTCGGCTACAGCCATGTCATACCGCCTTGCTTAAAGATGGAGGGTTCGGGTAAAATGACAAGAAAAGCAAAGGGGGTGCCCATGAGTTTTTTTAAAAGTCTGCTTGGCCTTGTAAGAGAGAAGCCCAAACAGAAAGCCCGCAAGCCCAAAAAAGACGGCAGGCCACTATGGAAAGACTGGGTTGAAGATAACCCCAACGCGAAATGGGAAACCCGCATTTCACGCGAAAGCCGATTTATGACTCTGACGAACGACGGGAAAATAGAACACGTTATTGTCTTTATGTACTTACTTGGCGATGACGCCAAAGTAAGCTCGCCCGTACGAAAAGCAGAAAAACAGCGTTGCCAAAAATTACTGAAAGAATGGTTTGGTGAAATAACCGCGCCTATTAAATATAGAACGACAGACGAAACCGTTGAAGAATCTTTGAAGCGACAAGCAAAACTGCGCAGCAGTTTTTGAAAACTTGACATTCTAACCGTTTCATGATGGCGTGACTTCACGGTGCTGAAAACACCTTCAAGGCGGCCACGCCATTTCCGAAAGTCAATGGCTTTTTTTGCGCCCTTTTTTGGGCTATAGAAGTATCCATTGCCGGGCGTGGACGAAATACAATACCCCATTGGGGGAAATAGTCCGCAGCACCTTGAGCTGTTTTCAGCGCCCGGCATTCTCTTTGTTTGAGGATGTCCCCGTGAACCTGAAAAGTTCTCAAGGAGGCTCGCATGAGTCAGGCCCATCTTCTCCCCACTGTTTCCCCGTCTTCTTCTCTTCCTCCGCTCACCTACAAGGGCTTGCCCGTTGTCACCACTGAAATGCTGGCGAAGGCATATGGTTGCACGCCCAAGAACATTCAAATGAATTTTGCAAACAATCGGGAACGCTTCACCGAAGGCAAGCATTTCTTCATTTTAACCAATGGAGAAGTAAAGTCATTTCGTGACTGCACCAAAACTTTTGGGTCAGTCGTTCCAGCCCGCACCCGCAACCTCACCCTTTGGCTTGAACGCGGTGCAGCCCGTCACGCCAAGATGCTGAACACAGATCAGGCATGGGACGTGTTCGAGATGCTGGAAGAAACTTTCTTCCGAGTGGTTAAGCCGCAACCCACCACCCTCACGCCGTCCACCGCCGACGACCGCAAGCCCCTGCGCTCATTGGTTGCCGCATGGGCGCAGGTCAGCGGCACTCCGCATCAAGCCCTGTGGCCGCAGGTCAAGGCGCACTTCCAGCTTGCGCGGATTGACGATCTGCCTGTGGAGTGGATTGGTGACGCGCTGGCCTTTGTGCAGGGGAAGATTGACGCTGCGGGCAAGGCGCTGCCCGCTGCGCCGGAGAATACCGAGTTCCTGCCGACCATGTTCCCAACATTCGAGAAGGACATTCTTGATATTGAACGGCTTATAGAGCGGCTGTGCAACGGCATGAGCATCTTTGCCCGGCCCGGAGGTATGATGTACAGCGAACTTGTCAGGAACAAGCAGCTTATTGACGCGGTGCAGCCCTGCATATCTGCGGCCAAGAATGCCGTGGGCACTGGCTACTTCATGATGCAGACGGCAAGGAAGATTTACGGCGCCATGAGGTGAGATTAACGTCTTAAATGAAAAGGCCGCTCAGAAATGGGCGGCTTTTTCTTTTTCGCAGCCTTGGATATTATCTTGCAACAAATGAGAGTCCCCATACGATGGAGAAATAATGCATGCCTCTTAACCACCTGTTTACTTTGTTTAATGTGCGTAAAGATTTAAGATTTTTTATACATAGACTGCTCGTAGGTCTAGTTTTGTCTTTTACATTTTCTGCAGATATGCCTCATGTATTGAATGAAATTGAAGCCAAAAAGCTTGAACTTTTAGTGATCTTACTTTCAGTGTTAATCCCAATGTATATAGTTTATTTATGCAAACCAAAACATTTAATTTTTAAAAAAATCCAAAAAGAAAGCATTTTATTTTGCAGCTCTCTCGTGTCAATTATTAGAAGCACTATAATAATTGGCATTTCTGCGCTATTATACAATATTTTTATATGGAATGAGCCTGTTACAGTATTTGTTTATATTGTAAATCTACTTATCGCATTAGAAGTTATAACAAATGCACAGTCAGGCCTTGCGGATTTTGAGTATGACAGTGATGTTTCTCAAGAATGGATTACAATTATTGTGACGAACAAAGACGATCATGGTAATGAAGTCAACCTAGAGGATAAAGAATAATGCGCAAATTCCTTCTCTCTACTCTGCTTGCCGCCCTGCTGCTCCCCGCTCTGGCCATGGCCGCAGGCAACACGACTAACGATAGTTTCTCGCGTTCGAAAAAGATGTTGTCCCAGGTCTACGCCGACCACCGCATTACATTCTATTGTGGTGCCGAGTATGACGCACAGGGGAATGTGACACTGCCGGATGGAATCGTGATACCGATCAAGCGAGCGAATCGTGTTGAATGGGAGCACGTGGTTCCTGCGGAGAACTTCGGGCGTGCCTTTGACGAATGGCGTGAGGGTTCGCCGGAATGCGTTGATAATCGCGGCAAGGCGTTCAAGGGCCGCAAATGCGCCGAAAAGGTCAACCCAGAATACCGCCACATGCAAGCCGACATGTATAACTTGTACCCGGCCATAGGCGCGGTCAACGCCATGCGCTCAAACTTCAATTTTCAGATGCTGCCCGGAGAAGAATCGTCGTTCGGCAGTTGTGAGATGAAGATTGCAGACCGGAAGGCAGAACCCCCGGCACGCGCGCGGGGCCAGATCGCGCGCACGTACTTCTACATGCAGGATGCATATCCGCGCTACAAAATGAGTCGCCAGCAGGAACAGCTTATGGGCGCGTGGGATAAAATGTACCCTGTTGATCAGTGGGAATGCACCAGAGCGAAGCGAATTGAAGCTGTGCAGGGGAATGAGAACAGGTTTGTGAAAGAGCCGTGTGAAGCGGCAAAGATGTGGTGAGGGAAGAGATGCCCGGACGGGCGAAGGTGGGTGTGCCCTTGGGCACATAGTGGGGATGGGAAAAGGCCAAATTGGGCACATTTGGCACATTTATTATTTCAATAGTTCTATATTATCAGGATGTTAGTTGGCAGCGGCAAGACCATGCTTGCCCATTTGCGCATCTCGTATCAGTGTGTATTCACAGATGTTATTGCGTCTGGCCTCTTTGGGCACATGTCCCTTGGACACATACGGACACTTCTGGAAGAGCTTCAACGGCGGCCCTTTTTTGCTTGTCCATGACATACTGATAGTGCGTCAAAAGCATTGTCGGGTTGCTGTGCCCCATGAGGCTGGCAACTGTTCCTACGTCCACACCTGCTGCAACCATTTCTGTGCCAAATGCATGGCGCAGGTCATAGGGCCGCAAGCGGCGTGTGATACCTGCTCTTCTGAGCGTGTTGCGCCACGCTCGCCATATCCTGCGTACAGGACCACCATTGTAGTGTACGAGGTAGTCATTTCCTTGGGGAACATCTTCAGCTTGCCATTTCCGGAACACAGGCAACAGGCTTTGCCTAATTGGCACTTCGCGCCACGGCGCATTCAGGTTTTTCTTTGCCCCGTGTACACGCAAGACTCCGCGTTCCAGGTCAACATCATTCCATGTCAACTTGAACAGTTCACACGGCCCCACACGGACGCCACATTGCGAACCTAGGATAATGACGCGCACGACGTGAGGGGAGGCGTTGCTAAGGATTGCCCGTATTTCTTCCGGGGTTGGCGGAATGAATTTTTCATATTTAGCCGGGGGGAGCTTGGGGAAATCTACTGGGTCGCAAAACCCCTCACTTGTGCACCAACGCAAGACGGTTCTCAATACTGAGAGATATTCCCGCACGGTGACTGGTTTTACGTCCCATTGCAGCATCTCCGACATTACGGCTTCAATGTCTTTGCGCGTGATGCTCCCGATAGGTTTTTCTCCCAGCTTGGACAGGGGGTAACGCATCGTCTTCATTTGCCATTGCAGGCTGGACTTGTTAAACTGTTTTTGCTTGAGGTACAAGAAGTACACCCCTTCGAGTGTGAGGACTTCCTGGCTTTCTTGAGGTTCCTCCTCTTTTCTAAATGACTCCCTGTCAAACTTAATGCGATGTTTGATCAGGGAGTCATGTTTTTCCGCTTCGTGTTTGGTCCTGAAGTTCGCGCTCTCACGCTTGCCAGTAAACGGATTGTTCCAGTAACATTGCCACGGCGAAGCGCGGCCCTGCCGGTAACGTATGGCCATGATGATATGCCTCCATCATGCGCCAAATGTGCCCGGCTCTACGCTACTGGACACTTTGGCCTTGGGTCAATCTGTAAATATCGTCTATGGACATGGCTGTTAGCCGTATGCATGGATGGGGCTGGGGTTTACCTTGCCGCTGCCCTCCTGTTTTTGGCTGTGCAGCTTCGTGCATATCAAGCATGGCCTGCCTGACAGCCGATGACAGCCAGCGCCGTCCACGGCTTCGGCCAATACCGAAGTCAATGGGATGCACACCACGTGCCGCCAAAATTGAAGCGGCCACACCTGGGGAAGTCCCAAGCATGGCCGCTATGTCTTGCTGTCGTAACAGTCTCTCCACTCTACGCCACCTCCAAAAATATATCTGTCCCGGCCACATCGCAGCCGGGCACCAACTCCATCAGTAGGTAGCCCAACGACCACCCGGTGCGCTCAAGCCAGCCCCAAGATTTACCCACCGTGAAATCTGTGCAGCGCCGCCGGGCGTCCAAAAACATTGTGAATCCTGTCCAATACTGGGCCGACCAGTTGCGTAACAACTCCGGCCCGGTGCCTTCTGTCAGCATGTGCTCGGCCAGGGATTCGCACGCGGCGTCGAGGTCACGTTGAGCACCTGAGGACAGCCGTTTGACCTTCAGGGCCGGGGAACATTCTTCGATCCAGCGCGAGACTGTGGCGCATCGTGTAGCCAGCTTGCTTCCAGGCTTGGCAATTTTACACAGGATGCCCAGTGCCGCTTCCATCACTGTGAGCGCCAGCAGGGTATCGCGGTGCTGGATGGCGTGGGGGAGATGTGCGGTCGTCATGATTCCTCCGGTTCAAGCGGCATAGGGATGGGGCCAGCCCATTCAAAGCCTTCTCTTGTCACTGGCATCTGCGGATTGTAATCATCGCGCTTACTTCCAAACATCAGTTGCTCCCATGCTCCATACACTTCTACGCAGCGCGGCATGTTCAGCCCACTCGGCCTGCACCAGTACCACCCCGCCACCTTCGGCGGCTCCGTTGTCCACGTCAGATACCCGCGCCGCCGCTCCGGGCAGCCTGCGCAGTCCACATCGTTGTAATCAGGACGGCGGGGCAGAGAGTTCCACTTGTCGACCGCAATTTTGCCATTGTCGGCAATGGGGCCGGAGGTATAGCAGGACTCGCACGCAATATGAAAATGGATATCCTGCTTTTCGTCAGCGTTGATAGTACAGACAAGGCATTCCACGTTATCGCTCCCGCATGCGGGGCAGGGCTTCAGTTCTGGCATGGCTGGTGCTCCTTAGTAGTTTCCATGAACGCTTCTATGAACGCTTTCGCTTGCTCGGCATTGATTGCATTGCCGTAACCGCGCAGTCGTCCTACACGGTTTTTGACCACCTCTTCTGTGCAGACATGCGCCCCCATTCTCTGGCACACAGGGCAGAACATATCTTGTTCCTGTTCCTGTGTGATGCCGCTTTGAATTCCTTCCCACAAACGGCGCACACAGAAAGCAGCTCTTTGGAGTGAATCTTGTGGTGGCATTTTGAGCATAGGGTCTGTAAGTTCTGTGGTGAATCGTTCAACGGATTCAAGTCTTTGTGGTGAACCTGTAGGTTGGTTGTACTGCTGCAAATTTCGCAAAGAGAATCCTTCGTCTCTCTGGCACGATAATGCGCTGTGCTCCTGTTTATTAAAGGCATTGATAGTTTGTGCAAACGATAGCACTCTTTGCTGCAATACCTCCTTCTGTTCGCGTCCTTCATTCCAATCAGAGACTTTCCGCAAAAAGTACATTCCTTCATAAACTACCGCCTCTGTTTTGCATTGGGAGCACACACATCCCATTCTATGGGCAGCCCCATGAGCCAACGGGAAAGTGCCGGGTTCAACTGCCCTCCACTTTCCATCCCTGCACAAGAGCCAGTCAGCATCTCGCCAGAAGCAATTAGTCGGGCGGGGCCTGTGATGGCTGCTATTCCCGGCAAGCAGCAAAGTTTTCCCCTCTCCATTTCCCGCATCGCGCCTTCCATCGTCCTGCTGTTTTTCTCTCCATCCACCGCCCTCGGCGTCGGCCAACCTGCCAAGCAAACAGCATTCGGCAGTTCGCTGTTCTTGTGTGCTGCTGCACCCGCGCGACCACAGCTGTCCGCTGCTAATGGAGTTGGCCAGCCGGTCAATTGTGCCGTTACGTCCAGCCTGTCCGTTGACAGCTTCCCGTTCCGTATCCGGCCCCCGCTGTACCCGCCCTTGTAGTCTGTCAGTCTTGGCGTCGGCCACCCAGTATAATCTTTGCCTGATATGCGGCGCACCGAAGCTCGCACTGCAGGTATCAACCGCCCCGAAGGCGTAGTCCGCGTTTTCCATGTCAGCTTGTACAAGGTCGAGCCAAGCGAGGCCGTCCTTTGACGCAACCTGCTCTCCAAAGCAGACTGTAGGGCGGCACTGGCTGATAAGACGGTAGAATTCGGGCCAGAGGTGGCGCTCGTCTTTAAAGCCCATTCCTTTTCCGGCACTGCTGAAAGGCTGGCAGGGACATGAGCCTGTCCAAACTTGGCGATCATCTGACCATCCAGCGTTGCGCAGGGCGTAGCTCCAAACGCCAATTCCTGCGAAAAAGTGGCACTGGGTAAACCCGGCAAGGTCGCTTGGCATAACATCGGCAATGCTCCTTTCATCAACTTCGCCCGGAGCGATATGCCCGGCCTTGATTAGTTCACGCAGCCATGCGGCGGCGAATGGGTCGATTTCGTTGTAGTACGCAGACACATCACTCCCCCTCGCCCGCAGCCACGGCGCGGCGGGCGGCTTCTTTCCAACATTGGGCGCGCGTTTTATCGCAGTCATCATCATCTGGCCCGGTGGGGCGATGCAGCCCGAACGGGCAGCTATCGTAAGCACACGGACGGTCTGCGATATTTTCAGCCAGCCAATCGCGTTCCGCCCGCAGCCTCGCGCTCTCGGACTCAAGTTCGGCAGCGCGTTCTTCAACAGACTTCAATGCAGTAACAAGCCTGAGAATCCTGAAGTTTAGCTCGTAAGTTGTTTTTCTTCTGTCTCTGGTGGCCTCCATGAGCCACGACCGAACGTCCTCAGATGTGATCTGGAACTGTTTTTCACGGACGTAATAATGCCGCTCTTCCGGCGTGATCGTGGTCGTCGTATCACTCATGGATGGCCTCCGGCTGTACTGTCAGTGCGATACTATACTTGCCGCGTTGGGCGTACACCTGTATGCCGTTGTTGAACGTGTACCCGCAGTCTGTATCCCCATCGGCAAGCATCATTTCGTATGCTCTGCGTGCCGCTTCCCACTTTTGCTGATTGGTATCTGCCCCGTAGATTATGGCCTTCATTTTGTATCCCCCGCGTTGTCGGTATGCGCGGCCCACCTGAGAGGATGTATGGCTGAGAAATAAAAGCCGCCTCAGTGGGCGGCGTCAGTCAAACATGGGTCAAATAAATATGGCCCGCGTATCGCCCCACGGGCAGGGGTTAGGGATTATTCAACCGCTTCGTATGTCGCTTCGAAAATGTCCGGCTTGCAGGGATAAAACTCGCCTTTGACGCCCTTAATAATATAGTCGCCGCAGGTAGCGCGGTGGTCGCCTTCCAGCGTGGCAATAGTAATATCCGTGCCGTTATGACTGGCAGTGCCACCGTTATTGACAATCCAGCCAACCAAGGCATTCATGCACAATTCGTCAGTGTCGTTGTCGGTGACAAACTGACGGGCTTCAATCACTACAGGCTTCTTGCGATACAGTGGCATAATATGCTCCTTGCCCGCCTACGAACCGGACGGGCGCGGGTTGGGGGTTGCTACCGTGATTCACCACACAATTTCAGGCGACACCATCCAGATGCCGCCTGTCGTATGGGGTGAGGGAGGGGGGGTCACAATTTGTCAAACAGCCCGCATCCGCAAATGGGGCATTTCTTCTTTTTGCTGACCGTCCCGCACTTTTTGCATGTGCGGGACGGCTTGCCGTCACTCAACCTTTCGCCCTTACAGCTTGCGTAGATGCGGGCAAAGTTCTTTGATTTGCGCTTACCAGTGAATTCAGGGCGGTTCGGGTTGTCGTAACCGCTCACTGTATGGCGGCCTCAGTTGTCTGCGGCTCCAGAGCCACGGGCGGCTGATCTGCCGGCACATCTTCAACCGGTGCTTTTTCCGTGTTCACGCCGTCCGTGATCCAGTTATCATCACTGGCGCCGTCTGCTGCTTCCGGGTTGAGTATGCACGTACTGCACGGGGGCATGTTGACGGACATGCTTTTGTAATTGCAGGTGGGGCATTCACGACGCGGCGCCCAATTATCCAGGCCGCCGTCAACAGTCTGCACACAGTTGGCGCACTCGTCGGCCTGTGAGCCGTCTTCGGCGTTGTCGATGTGTGCGCAGTTAACGCAGGTATGCCCCCACGTTTGCGGCGTCTGCTCCGTAGTCCCCTTTTTACGGAGATCTTCACCCAGGGGAGCAGAATGCCCTTTGCCGCTGTCAGGCGGGCCGTCAAACAGCGTCGGGCGGCGTTCATCTGTGGTCATTGGGCGACGCATGATTTCTTCAGCGGCATCGTCGGCCGTGACGTAAACGAGTTCGCCGGAATCGAAATCCTGATACACGTCGCACAGCACGTCTTGCGGTTCGGTTTTGCCCCTGCGGAATTCAGCAGCGGCTTTGCTCAACCGCTTTTGTTCCGCATCAATCTTTGCCTTGTATTCCTTCCGCGTATCTGCAAGTTCGTCTTCGAGCATGTCAATCCTGGCCTGGGCTGCGGCCATTTCTTTGCCCAGGGCGATCTTATCTTCATCAGACAACGGGAAAGCCTTGGTGCAGGTATCGCGCTTGAGCCAATGGACATCATGCTTACGCAGCAAGGCAGGCGCCTCGCTGTCTGCCATCGGCTCGTCGGGGCAAAGGTCTGTCGGTTCCACAGCGCTGGCCAAGACGTCGCACAAGACCGTGTCGCCCACGTTGATCCCATCTTCACCATGAGTAAATGAATCCGTAGGAATGTCGGCGGTGTTACCGTAGCGGTCTTCGACGGTGGCCGTTTCGCCATTTTCCGAAAAGGCGTGGATGGTCAGGGTGATCACCATTGTCGCGTTATGCTCAGGCGTGGCTTCCTGCGGCTGCTCTTCCCCGTCACCAAAAACCGTTATGTGCCCTTGCCCGTCCACCAGCCCTTTGTCTTCGGCCAGCCAGTCGGGCAGGGTCACTTCTATATCTATGTCGCCGCGTTCCCCTGCATATTCAATCTGGCTCTTGGGCAGCCAGACTTCATCATCATTGCAGGTGAGCAGGATGGCGTCCTCGGTTTCCTGTGTAATGTCGCCGTAAATCGTGAACATTTCTGGTTCGGGCTGCGGCAGCGCCGTTGCTTTCTTTCGGGCCATGTTGATCTCCTAAAAAATGTGCCCGCGACGCTATGGGAACGCCGCGGGCTTGTGGAGGGTAGGGAGGGGAAATTACGCGCGCGAGGGGCAACCGTCGCGTTCAGGGCAATAGAAACAGTCTTCATCGGGGACGGGCGCGTTATCCTTACGGGGGCAGGGGAAGGTGCTTTCGCCGGGGGCGGCATGGGCATGGGCTTGGGCTTTGCCTGCCTTGGATTTTGTCGGAGGTGTTTCATCCGGCACAGGCTCTGTCTGCGTAACCTCGCCCGTGGACATGTCGATATGTTCGCCGGGATCAGCCTGCGGGAGTGAGGCTTTGATATCATCCATTGTCATTGGCTTCGGTTCATCCATACCGAATGCACCAGGCGACATTTCCGACAGGTCGATGGTGTCGTGGATTTCCTCAGCCGTCTGAATGCCCATGAGCAGTTCAGGGGCATAGAGCTTACCGAAGAACGATGCTGCACGGTACCGAAGCATGACTTCCGGCATGGTCTGCCACTTTGAGCCAGCCTTGCCAAACCAGCCTTCTACTACCGCCATATCCATGCTAACCACTGGGCCATCCAGGCGTTCACCTGTAGATTTTTCGATGGCCCAAGCCCGACATTGCCGGTTCATAATCTTGGCTTTATGCTGCACATCTTGGGGAATGTCTTTGCCGCCATTGGGGTTTGATACCCACTTGACTGTGATCCACTCGACTTCCTTTTCGCCAAGCTCTTCAATTGTAAAGCGCAAGGGACTGAACTTGCCGCAGGCGTTGATTGCGGCAATGATAAATTGACTGGACCACGCAGGTCTTCCATCTACGATATAGAGGTTTTGCATGACCATAAGCGGGTCAGCTCCCATGCGCTGACTCATGTTCAGCGCAAGCACGCAGTTGGGCATGGCATTGGGATTTTTTTTCATCCCAACTACCTTACCATATCTCTTTTCTTCAATTTCTGCCCTGTAGGCACTTGGAACTAGCGTGCTGCTAGAGAGCAGTGCCGCCCCCCGTTGCATGAGAGCAAAGCCGCCTGCCGTGAAGAAGCTAAGTTGTGTTTCAGCGGGGAGAGAGCTTGTCTGCGCCTTGAGTTCCGCGAGACTTGTCGAATTAACGCCGGAACGCGCCGCTTGAGATTCTGTTGCAGCCTGAGTCATGAAAGTTACCTCCACCGGCACACATGAAAGGCCGGACAGTATTTTTCTCCGCAGATTTGCGATTTGGGATTTCCGTAAAACAGGCCGGAATGAAGCATGTTCGAGGCAATAGTGAGCAACCCCGGCCCCTCATCGCCACCCACCAGCAGGGAACGTGCGCCAGATATTTCCCCTACCCCTGCCCTGCGCCCTTTGTCAGTTTTTGCGACCTGCAGCCCCATAATTTTTGCTGGGGCGTCAATCGGCAGTCCTGTTGCTCTGGATGCCATGAGCTCATACACGCCCATTTGTGCCGCATGCCCCTTGGTATTAACCTTGCCATCAGCGGAAACGGCGCTTTTGCCCGTCTTGATATCGGCAATGCCCAAGCATCCACGCTCTTCATAAATGCGGTCCAGGGTGCCAGTAAGAATCAAGCCAACGTCTTCAATGGGAAGATCGTCGCAGGTGGCCTCAACAGCGACATATGATTGCTGAGGGGCTATTTGCTCGCAGTACATTTTGTGCAGGGGCAAAGCGATGCTCTCTGCTTCCCGTGGTGAGGATTCCCCCCAATCGACCTCTTCGTCAGGATGATGTATGGCATCCACAACGGCCCCAGCCGCTTCATCAGGTGTAAGCGGGCTACCAGCAATGATCCGCTGATCGAAAAGTGCAGCCCCTGCGTGTACAGCAGTGCCAAGGAGAGCCGCATCGGACGCGGGCAAGCGTAAGCCTTTGACGTGCTTTGCCTCCCACCGGGCAGGGCAATCGAAAAGCTCCGCCAAAGAAGAGGCTCTTATTTTTATAAGATCTTTCATCTCCCCCGCTCCATCTGTATTTTCTTTGCCGCCTCGGCATATGCTGCGTGTTGTTCTGGTCCGTCCAGGCTGCCGACAAGGGCGAAAAGCAAAAGCGCGACCAGAGCCAATGCCCAGCCGCGCCAGTTGCTCACAGGGTTAAGGTCTCGCCACATGTCAGCCCCCTAGCAGTCTATTGCAGATCGCCAGCGCCAGAGGGACAAGCCCGGCTGCGGACACCGCGCGCAGCCAATCACCGAGATACGCGAGTCGAACACTAAGCATATCCACTCCCCAAGGTTTCCGGAAAGTCCAGCCCGGGCTGAACACCGAATGTTCCACAGCACGCCGGGCTTGCCAGTTCATCAAGATAATCTGAACACGGCTCGAATTCATCCGCGTGGTTATCGCAGCGGCCCGTTGCCGCCGTGAGAGTCACAGACACGCCCGCATCAGCTTCAACCGCGCCGCGAGTGCAGGGGCACACGGAAAGCTCACCGCGCCGGATGCCGTTGCGGTCATACACGGGAACCACCATGGCTTCAGAGCGATCCCAGAAGCGGCAATTGCCGCAGATTCTTTCCGAAGAGAGAATTTCAAGGTCATCGTCCTCATGCGTGTAAAATTCTTCGCTCATGGCGGCCCCCGTAAAAGTTGAGACCGGGGATTTACCCCCGGCCTGTATGTAAACCGGCGAGTGCCGGGAGATGTAAAAGCCGGACGCCCAATGCGCCCGGCCCTGCGCAGCCACGGGGAACAAGTAAGGCGTGGCGCGCTTGCCAATTTGAAATTCCGACATTGCCGCCAAGGCGTTGATGTTTCCCTGGCGGTATATGAAAGAAATTCGTTCTGTCTGAATTATTGCCGAACTCTTTTGCAGGTTGTCACCCTGTGGGGTTAGTCACCTCCCCCAGAACCTCCCCGACGCCGTAGATCTTCCGCGACGGATCAACAGAACCCGCCCACCCTGTGGGGCTTTTACTTTCCTCAGCCTTCCCTGTGCTTCGTTTGCCTTCCCGCTCCCGTGGGCTTGCGGCTGTCCTGCACCCGGTACTTGTGGCCTTCCCTTCGCTCTCCCGGCTTGTGCTACTTTCGCCCGTGGGCTGTATTCGCGCTGGCAGTGCGTTGGTGAAGACAGTATGTTCACATTTGTGAACCAAGTCAAGATTTAAATTCACACGAGTGAACAAAGTTGATAAAACAAAAACACCCGCAGTTCAGTGGGCAACAAAAAAGCCCCTCGTGAGGGGCGGGGAGGAAATAGTCAGTAAGGAATAGTGAGCGGTGGGGCCGGGATATATAACTACATAGCCCTGTTCGGCGTAGAGCGATAGTGTCGCCTTACAAGCGTTTCACTGCCATCAGAGTTAACCCTAATGTAGGAACTAACATAGACTATTTTTTTACCATTTCTGGTTTTAGCCACATTACTCACCTCCTCTTTGCGCCAGTTGCGTCTGGTGTCACCGCATCGAGCACAAATTAGTAGGGAGTTCCCGGCCCCAGTTGAAGATGGCATAAGACTTAAGCGTAGAAAAGCCCCCTTTCGGGGGCTGAGCTATATCAAACAACACTCTGGCTTCTGTTGCCAAACCATACCGTCCAACTGCTTGCCTGCTTTTTTCTTATTTGTTCCGCCCCATTGTTTGAAAAAGAATGGGACATCTTGTTGCTGGCAGCTATCGCGAATTTCGGTAACCCAAGATTTTTCCATTGGACGCGAGCCTGGGCCGGATTCGCCGCCAACGATCACCCAGTGTATTCCGGCAAGATCTAGCGGGCCCAAAGAGGCAAGAAGAGGTTCGCACGATAGGAAGCGAACTTCAGCCGGGACATCGCGCAAATTGTCAATTCGATAAGTGTAGGCCATGTTTTCGATACTAACACCCATCCAGACGTTTTGCGGCCACTTTAACTGTGGGGCAAGCTGGCGCAGTCTTTTTGAACGTTTGGTCAATACTTGAAAAACATGGTGGCTGTTTTCAGCCATCACCCCAAAAACTTTTTTGATAAATTCAAGCGGAACGTCTTCGTGGAAAAGGTCGCTCATTGAATTTACAAAAATCAACTTGGGTTTTTTCCATGTGGCTGGGATACCAAGAGCGCTTTCGTGCAGACTGAGCTTGAAGCCGTCTGCATAGTTTGGACTGCCCATTGCCTGAAGGCGCAAGGCCATTTTTTCGGCATAACAGTTTTTGCAGCCTGGGCTAATTTTAGTGCAGCCAGTTAGCGGGTTCCAGCTTGCCTCTGTCCATTCTATTTTTGAAGTAGCCATAATAACCTCTTTATGTAGAGAAACTATAGCACTTTAAATGTAAAAAATCAAACTAGTTCAATTGTTTCAATATTATTAGAAAGCGCATACTTGTTTGAAATAGAGACTTTTTTTCTAATCTTTTTTTCTTTCAACAATTCAGAAATAACACTACTTGCATGTTTTATAATATGTCCATGTGTAACAGTAAAAATATATACACCTCTGTTTGTTGTTATCTCTTTTGCAAGGATTTTCTCTTTGAGTGTCCTTTGAAATACAGGTATTTTACTAGTCATTGAAAATGTTTCATCCAAAAAATGCTGATCATTTTCCGGCATATCTCCCGTAAGCGTAAAGTTTGATTCTCCGTTTACGGAATTATTCCAAGTAGCACTGAGAAACTTCTCTAGACCGAGTGGATGTCGTGTCATAAAAACAAGTCCATGCACCTGATGCGACTTTGTTTTTTTAATAGAAAATGGCGCAAAGTACGTTTCATTAAAGCCAAATTCTTCCTTGCAGTACCTGCAAAATATTTTTGTTATTTCTTTTGGTTTTATGCCCCTCGGAAAATTTGGAAGCCTTGCTGCAAAACCATCCTGTTCGTAAAATCTATTAATGAACGATGCAGGTATAAAAAGGAGAGTATCCGCAGCTTTAATCGCATTCACAGTAGACAGAACCATTTGATAATCAACAATGCCGCATGGGTCTATATAAAAAAAATGTGCAGAATTATTAGGAAATGAGCGTGGCATCAGTGCTTTAAAGCACTCGTCCGCAGATTTGTTTGTAAAATGGCAAGTTATATTTTCAGGCTTTTTGATAAGGTTGCATGCATTTACTTTTAACGGATCGGCGTCGTTCAAGCAGACATGAATCTTTTTTTTGGACAAAAGAGAACCATATTTATTTAGTGCGTTATATATCCGAACCGGACTTCCGGGAATATTTTTAATATCTTGTCCAGGGCCACAATAAAAATCGTAAATATAAATATATGAAATATATGGATGATTTAGAAAGACAGGGAGCCAACCTGTTAAACAGCTTTCAAGAATTTCAAGTTTGAGTATTGTCCCATCATCAAACGGTTCCTCATGGAAGTCCGGCTTTGAAGACACCTAACCCCTCCCTGTTTATTTTAATACCCCACCATCACCCACACAACGCGGCCTACGATAATTTCTTCGCCTTCATTTATGCCCACCCTGAAATCTGGGTAGCTTTCCTTGTCCGGATTCTGGGACTTAAAGACAAACTCCTTACGCGCGAAGTCCACGCCCACGCGCTTAATCACCAGCCCCTCATAAGGGATACGAGCCGCAAAAAGTTCGTTGGCCATAAACTCAGCGCCCAGGCGCACCCCAACAACCGCGCCATGAGGGATCAGCGGCTCCATGCTGTGGCCGCTTACTTTGAGCGCGTAGTCTGACATGCGGAAATATGATGGCGGTGCTGTTACGCTGAACAGTGGCTCAACTTCGGATAGGGCAACCCCAGGGCCAGCCCCGGCCACATCGTAGACGTTGATGGTTTTGAGATCGTCACCTGAGACGGGTATGGGAGGATGCCCGGGCTTACAGATGGAAGGCGTATTGCTGTCGCCAACGCCGGGAATTGCGCTTTTTTGAAAGAAAGCGGCAGGAAGAAAACCCAGGTTTTCGAGGTATTTCATCATATCAGAGAACGTGGCGTTAACGGCTTTTCTATTTCCATTTAGCCATTCTCCAATAACTGTTCTGTTTTTTGTTCCAACAATATCAGAAATCTGCTGGAGAGTCATACCCTCAGCCTTCATCGCCTCGACCCTTGACAGGATTGCGGCCCACGCTTTTTCTGCTACATTTTGCCATTTTTCCATAGAATTGAGCATAGGTGTAACCATCCGTTCACAGCAAGAAACATAGTGTTCTTTTTGGTTGCTTTTATTGTCCACATTTGTGAACATTGTGGGCATGGAAAACGCACTCGAAAAATATCGGAAAAAGTGGGGACTTACTTTTGAACAAATGGCTCAAGGTGCCGGGTTCAAATCGCGTTCTACCGTCCTCCAGCACTGTAGCGGCGTAAGAAAGGTTTCAGCCGAGGCGGCCCTTGCCTACTCGCGTGCATTCGGCATCGACCTTTCCGAACTTCGCCCCGATCTCTGGCCGCCTACAGCACCCCCTGCCATGTCACCCGAATCGGCTGTGCAGGTACACGCGCAGTAAGCAACGCTGCTGCCCGCGCCACGGCCATTTCAACTGCGGCGGCCTCGTCAATGTCTGCCGGGTAGCTGCGGTACAGAGGCTTAAGGAGGGCAGGGGAGAGGATTGTCACGAGCAGGTGGCCCTGCTTCGGTGTGATGTATGCGCGGAAGATTAACGGCTCTGGTTTTGCCATGAAAACAGATTACGGCCCGGAGCGGCTGGAAGGAATTACAATATGAGAGAGCAGTTACAGAGGATTACGTCCCTTCTGGCTCAAGCGTGCGCCACCTATCCGGGCGGCAAGCGCGGAGTTTTTAAGGCCATTGAGCACGAAGAGGGCAAGGGGCTGTCCGAGTCCAGCCTTTACACAGCGTTGAATGCAAACCCTACGGCGCCGGACACGCTGAAAGTGTCGCAACTGGTGAACGTCATGCGCGTAACCGCGGATGTTGCACCGCTGCGCTATCTTGCGGCCATGTTCGGCTATTCCATTGTGTCATACGAGGCCGAGGCCCCGGATGCCCCTACCGCTGAGGGTGAAATGCTCCAGGACTTCCCGGCGGTGGTGCGGTTTCATGAGGTCGGCCTGCGGTATCTGGAGGGCGCGGCGTGCGCTGCTGAGTTGCTGCAGGCGCAGGAAATGGCATTGGCTGAATTACGGCAGACGACAGCAAAGGTCATCGAGGAGGGTAAATAGTCATGGATTCATCGCTCAACCCTCGCAATGCGGTTCGGGCCATCACCCTGCGCCGCCCATATGCAATCGTGTATTGCGCGCTGGATCGTGGCGAATGGATTGTGCAGCCCCGGGAAGTCGCCGGCTCGTTTCGGCTCTCAAAAACAGAGTTCAGGATGCGCTACTGCCTCGAATCGGACTGCCCGCCAAAAATCAAGGTTCTGTTTGAGGGCATACCAACATTCATGCAGTGGCGGACGCGCAATGCGGCAGTGAGGGGCAAATGAACACAGACATTCGCCTCTCAGTTGGGTTCTGGCAGCACCCAAAGACTCGTAAGACTGCAAAGCGGCTTGGCCTTGAGGGTGTGCGCTCATTGCAAATTTTGTGGGCGTGGGCAGCACAGAACCGACCTGACGGCAATCTCACCGGCATGGATTGGGAGGACATAGAAATGGCCGCTGACTGGCAAGGAGACGAGCGGGCATTTTTTGAGTTTTGCCTTGGCGTCTGGATTGACCAAGCTGCCGAAAGCTATGCCCTGCATGATTGGAAAGATCACAATTCATGGGCCAGCGAGGCTGATGAACGCTCTGACAAGGCGCGGTTTTCTCGCTTGGCGACTGTCAATCGTGAAGTATACGAGCGCCTTAAAAGCGATGGCATCAACGCCGTCAGCAAAGAAGAATATGACCGCCTGACCAGCGCTCAGCGTCCGTTTGACGACCGTTTGACGACCGTCGCACGTTCGTCAAACGTCACGCCGTCTCCTGCTCCTTCTCCTGCTCCTACGCATAAAGACAAAGAGGGGGGGGATAACGCGCACGCGCACGTAGCACCTTTCGTGCCAGAAATTCACCCTGAAACTGTTCAGGGTGACATTGAAAATTTGAATCTGGCAGGTTCAGGAGGCGCTGACGCGCGTCAGTCTTTCTCGGAGCCTCCCGCAGAGGTATCACAGAGCACAGGCCCGAAGCGCACAGACTGCCCCAGCAAGGGACACCCGCAGTGGCGGGCATTCCTATCCTGCTGGCAGGTCTACCCTGTGCAGCAGGGGCAAGAGGCAGCGTGGCGGGAATGGATGCGGCTGCACGGCAATGGGACTCTGCCAGAGGCCTATGCGATCAGGGACGCAATCCTGACCTTGGCGCAGGGGGACAGCCGCTGGCAGCGCGGCAAAGTGCCGAACATGGCCAAGTGGCTCAACGGCAAGGGCTGGAATGACAGGCCTTTTGTCGAGCCGGTGCAGCAAGCCAGAGACGGCCCGCCGGTGGCACGGACGCAGCACCAGAAAAACAAACAAAATCTTGAGGGATTGGCGGCATTTGTCGCCGCAGCAGACGAGGAGTTTTCACATGGCTACGAAGCAGAGAATATCGGCAGAATTGGCGCGCATGGCCGTGGCTTACCGGCACCCGTTGGACGCTGACGAATTGCGGGCGCTGGTCAGCACTTGGGATGAGCTTTGCAACGACATCAGCGACGCAGAGTTTATCGCAGCGTGCAAGGCTCACATGCGCAAATCCCCGTTCTTTCCCTGCCCTGCGAATGTGTTGCGGGAGCATGCGGAACGGCCTGTAAAGACGACTTTGCCTGCCCTACCGAAAGAGCCAGAAGAAAAAACACCGCAGTTCGGAAGTCTGGTGCTTGCCGCTTTCAGGGGCGATCCAGAAGCCAGGGCCGCCATGGAGCGAATCAAGGCGGGGAGGGTAGTGCAGTGAAACTTGTCGTCAGAATCGTACCCCGGGCCCAGATGCGCGCCCGGCACGGCGTGGTAAATGGCTTTTCGCGCACGTACAAGGACAAGCTTCAGGCTGCCGAAGAGGAGGCGCTGATGGCCCTGCTCGGACCGTATCAGCCTGCACAGCCGTTTCAAGGGCAGCTACTTCTGGGCGTTAAGGCTTTTCTTCCGATTCCGTCCAGCAAGCCGTCATGGTTTACAGGTAAGCCCAAAGAATTCCAGACCCTGGCTCGAAAAGGCGTTGTGCGCCCAACCACAAAGCCCGACCTGGACAATTTGCTGAAGCACGTCAAGGACTGCCTGTCTAAACTGCGATTTTGGGAAGATGACAAGCTGGTTGTGGGCTACCTGCCGCACACAGGGAAATACTACTCGGACGTGCCGCGCTGGGAGATTGAAATTCTGGAGTGTCCACATGTTTGATTACGCATATCCCGACATGGTGGTGGTCGAGGCAGAGCCGCGGCAGCCAAGAAGGCTCGTCGGCGTTGGTGTTGGTTTTGAGCGCACCCGCAGGATCACCGGATATCTCGTGGGCGATCTGGACAGGTTCAACAACGCCAAGCGGGCAGAGGAACGGGACAGGGCAAAGCATGGGTTGAACCGGGAGGAAGTATGAGTACGGCGGCTGAACAACGGCAGGCACTGCAAGTGAGCTATGTGCCGAAGATTCTGCGCAACATGGCGGAAATCTGCGAAGAGATGGGCGTGGGTGAGAAAACTGTTAAGGCCTGGGTACAAAAAGGCGCGCCCATCGCTGTTGAGGGCGACGGGCGCAAAGTGAGATATAGTGCGGAGATTGCTAGGCTTCAGGCGTGGAGGGTAAGGTAGACAGCTCTCCAATTTTTTCTAATAGCGCATTAATTTTTTCACTCTCTTTTAGTAGTTCTCCACCCCGCGCGCCATGAGAGTTGTTAGATGTCGTATATTCAATTTTTTTATATATTAAATTTATAATACCATGTATTCTTTCCGATTCAATTTGTGAACGGATACTATGATTCAATTCATATGACATTATTTTTTGCGCATCAATATTTTCCTTAGCCAGTTTTGCAGCTTCTTCATTTGCTTCAGCGCTTCTTCTCAGTTCTTCTCGTGTCTCTGAAAGTTCTTGACGTTGAAGTTTAAGCTCTTCTTTTTGAAAATATATGGCGATCATCATCCCCAAAAAGGCTAATCCTGTAAATAATGACTCTATTGATTCTACATTTTTGCCACCTTCCTTGCATAATTCTGTTAGTCCGCCACCCCACAACCATAAAACGACAATCCCGACCCCAATTAACGTAAAAATAACCTTCATGTTTATCCTTGCCGTTTTTGAATAGTTGAAAACCTGTCAACCCCTCCCCAGATACTCCTCAGACCTTCCCAGATACTCCTGAGTCCGTCCTTGTGTAAACCCCATGCTACGCTTCTGCCCAAACAGGAGCGTAAGTCGTGGCCGACAATTTTACTACCGCACACAAATTCACTGCCCAATGGGAAGGTGGTCTTACTGACCACCCCGCAGATCGTGGACAGATAACCAAATACGGCGTCAGCCTTGCATTCCTGAAAGGCGTCGCTGCCGAATCCCAATCCAACCGCGACACCTTGGAGCGTATGGGTATCCGACTGCCTATCACGCGCCAGGTCATTATCGACCTGACCGAAACTCAGGCAGCCAGTCTTTTTCGCTGGCAGTTCTGGGACCGCCTGAAGCTCGATCTTATTCCCCTGCGCCCTGCCGTGGTGCTCTATGACGCCGCAGTCAACAGCGGCCCTGCCCAATCCGTCAAGCTCGCCCAGCGCGGCTACAACCGCTGTGTAGCCTACGGCCAGCCTTTGGTTGTGGACGGCATCATGGGGCCAGCCACCCGCGCCGCCATGCAGCTTGCCGACACGGACAAGGCCCTTACGGCCATGCTCGACGCGCGCGAGGCGTTCTTCCAGACCATCGTTGCCAATAACCCCAGCCAGCAGGTTTTTTTGCGCGGCTGGATCAACCGCGTGGACGATCTGCGCCGTTACGTGCGGGGGCTGTGATGTTTGGATTTCTTGGAAACATTTTTGGCAAGGTACTGGACAAGGTTTCTCCCGACCGCGCGGCAACTCGCGAAGCCCAGAGTCGCATCAATGAAGCCGAAGTTGCTGGCGCACCGGCCAGCCGCCTGCGACTCTGGCGCTCTTTTTTGGGGTGGGTATTGGCCCTGCTGCTTGTATGGGAAATACCCGGACGGCTCATTATCGTGCCACTCTTTTTCCCCGAGTGGGGCAAAACCCTGCCGCCATCTGCTCTGGATACAGTTATGACCCTGCTGCTCGGCATGTTGGGCCTGGGGTTCTAGCTGTGACCGTAGAAATCATGGACGTGCTGCAAATCCTCACACCGCTGGCTATCGCTGTCGTCGGTTATGGGGTTCGCCTCATTTGGAGCGAGATCAAGAGCCAGAGGGCCGAGTTGCGCGAGTACGTGCGCCAGGAGACGTGCAAGGCGCACCGTGCGGATTTGCAGCGGCAAATTGCAGATCTGCGAAAGGATATGTGATGGCAGCTAAGAAGACATCTCAGAAGACACTTAAAGCTGTTTGACGATCATGGCGGTCAGTGATGACGAAGCTCACCCATAAACAACGCCTGTTCGTCGAGGCATATCAGGGGAATGCGACAGCGGCAGCCCTTGCCGCTGGCTACAGCGAAAAAACGGCTCGCTCCATTGGGCGTGAAAACCTGACAAAACCTTACATTCTTGACGCAATTAAAGCGCGGGAGATCAAAGCCCTTTCTACCCTCATTGCCGGGCGGGAAGAGCGCCAAGAGTTTCTTACCGATGTCATGCGCTGCGTCGAAGAGGCAACCAAGGACAGGCTTAAGGCCTGCGACCAACTCTCAAAAATATCTGGCGACTATATCGACCGCCATATCATAGAGACCCCAGATTCTCTCGGCGTTGCCATCTGTGAGCAGAGGTCGATTGCTGCCAGAGAGCGGCTTCTTTCTATACGTGCCGAACGCGAAGCTAGGGCAAGAGAAAGCGACAGAGACAACCCAGGGGTGGCTGGTTAGTATGATCTATCCACTGTTCGATTACGCCGACCGGGTCGCCGGAGAAAATAAGGCCCCATTCATCGATCTGCCGTACCTGCACACGTTCTGCGATGCGCTCCAGGACTGTGTTGCCGGTTGTCTGCCGAACGGAGCCAAGAACCTCGCCTGCTGCATCGCGCCCCGCCACTACAAGACCAGTTTCGGGGCCCGTTCTTTCCCCGCCTGGTGCTTCGCCGAGGTCGCGCCCGACTGCGAGTTTATCCTCACATCCTACTCCGATGAGCTGGTCACCGACAGCGCGGTGGCCATCCGCCAGACCATCACGCAGCCGTGGCATATGGAACTTTACCCGCATCTGCGTATTTCCGCCGAAGACCGGGACCTCAAAAACTATTTCAAGACCACGGCCGGGGGCAGCATCTACGCCGCGCCCATCGGCGGCACAATTACCGGCTTCGGCGCCGGGAAGGTCCGCCGGGGCTTCGGCGGGGCCATCATCTTTGACGACACCATGAAGGCGGCGGACTCCAAGTCCGCAACCAAGCGCCAGAACGTCATTGACTACTACAACGGCACACTGAAGAGCCGGCGGAACTCGGTCCACAATACGCCCATCATCCTCATTGCGCAGCGCCTGCACCCCGATGACCTGCTCGGCTGGATTTTGAAGAACGAGCCCGAGGACTGGCACGTCGTCACCTTCCCGGCCGTGCGCGAGGGGGAACCGCTCAACCCGGTGACCTGCTCCCTGGAGTTCCTCGAAAAACTCAAGATCGTGGCCCCGCACACCTATTGGTCGCAGTACATGCAGTCGCCCATGATTCAGGGCGGCAATATCATCAAGCTCGACTGGTGGCAGACCTATAACCCGGCCCAGGGGCAGCGCGGCGGGCTCATCTTTCTCACGGCGGACACGGCGTACAAGTCCAAGAAGGACAGTGACGCCTCTGTCATTCGCGCATGGGAGGGCACCAGAGATCATCTGTACTGCCTCGATGCCGTCTATGGCCGGTGGGAATTCCCGCGCCTACTCAAGGAAGCTCAGGAATTCTGGCAGAAATGGCAGCAGAAAGGCGCGCGCGAGTTCTGGGTCGAGGACAAGGCCACCGGCACCCCTCTGGCCCAGACCATGCGCGACAACGACATCCCGGCCGAGGACTGGCGACCGGGCGACTTCGATTTCCCCGAGGACAAGGTCGGTCGCATGAATGAAGCGGCCTGGTCCGTTCACGGTGGGCATGTGCTCATCCCTGAAGGCAACGCCGAAGTCGTCATCGACGAAAACACCATGCTGAATGTCGATGCGCAGTCTAAGATGCTGGTAGAAGAGTGTGCGGCCTTTGCGCCGGACATGTCCCATTCCAATGACGACCACTGTGACACCCTCACCATGGCCGTGTCTCTATGGCGCAACGCGGGGGGCGGAAGGTGATGCGAGGTAGAATACTCACGCGCAGACGTCCCGCGCTTGTTATGGGAAGCCGCAAACGGACGCAGAATATGCTGCTCTCGGGCGGCGGGGCCGAGACCTTGCAGGACCGGGGCTCGCGCTCCACATCCAGCGTGCACACGCTGAACCCGTATTACAACAACAACTTTCTCGCGCGCTGGCAGGAGTATATCCGCTGGTATATGACCTCGTGGGAGGCGCGGAAAATTATCGACATCCCTATCGAGGACGCCCTGCGCAAGCCCGTTGAACTACGTGGTATGGCCCCGGATGACGAAAATAAACTCTGGGACGCCTACCTCGCTCTTGACGCCGATCGCCAGATTCGTCGGGCGCTCATTCAGGAACGCCTGCTCGGCGGCGCGCTCATCCTGCCCGTGTTCATGCGGCCGGAGGAGGAAAAGACCGCCGACCGGCTCAACTACAACACCCTGCAGCCGGGCGACCTCAAGGCTCTCAACGTGGTCGACGTCTCGCGCCTGTCGCGCCCGAACTACGATACCGACCCCTTCAGCCCGGACTACGACCGCATCAACAGCATCCTCGTGAACGGCACCGAGGTGCACGTTTCCCGCTGTCTGGTGCTCGACGGCAACGCCCTGTTCAACCGGGCCGCGCAGACCGTGTTGGAAAACTTCCGCTTCAATCCTTGCGGCTTCGGCGAATCCAAGCTCGCCACCCTGTACGATCTCCTGAACCGCGTAGTCGGAACGCAGCAGGGCGCGTATCACCTCGTGAATATGTCCTCCTGCCTGCTCATTGAGGCCGACAACCTGCGTAGCGTCATTGCTTCCGACTCCCCGGCGCTCGCCAAGTTGCGCGAGATTATCGAGCAACTATCCCTGTACCGGGGGGCCATCGTTGACGCCAAGGGCGCGAAAATCAACCAGCACAGCGCGAGCTTCGGCTCCGTGCCCGAGCTGGTCATGACCTTCGCACAGCTCCTGTCCGCCGCATCCGACATTCCGGCTACCCGTTTTCTCGGCCAGGCCCCCGGAGGCCTCAACGCCACCGGCGAGAGCGACCAGAACAACTATTACGACATGGTGCAAGCCTACCAGCGCCTCACGGTCATGCCGGTGCAGCGCCGCATCTTCGACTGGATAGGGGCCACTCTCTGGGGCTGGAAAGACTGGACCGCCCGTTCCGCCAAGTTGGAAATGCACTACCCGAGCCTCAAGACCATGTCGGAAAAGGAAGAAGCGGACATCGCCCAGATTTACGCCACCATCGTGCAGGGTCTTGTGGATTCTCAGGTCATCAGCTCCGAGGGCGCGGTCAAGGAACTTATCGAGCGCAAGATATTCCTTACTCCGGTCGAGGCCATGGAATTTCTGGAGAGCGACCCGGACATCGCCGACCCCTTCGGCGGGCAGGGATTCGGGAGGGTCGCGTAATGCCCATCTTCCTGAACCGAGACACCGCAAAACGCATGCCCAGGGGCAAACGCCGGGCCGCACCAGTGAGGTCGCCGCGTCGCGTGTCTTTGGAGGTTCGGCGGGCTATCGGTGCCACCATGCGCGGGCTTATTGAGGACGTTGAGAACCTCATTCCTTGGCTTGCTGGCGAAGCAACCCCATCACAGGCCGCACAGGCATTGCGGGAATTGCAGGACCGCTGGCGCATCATCTACGGGGCCGATGCGCAGCGCTTGGCATCAAGGTGGGTGTCCGAAGTGAGCAAGGACACCAAGTTGCGGTTGGAAAAAAATATCGCTCGCTCCTTGGGTGTCGATATGACCGCTATCTTCGACGACAAGGTAGTTTTTGACGCTGCAGAACTCATGAGCGTGGAAGCCCGGGGGCTCATTACAACTATCCCTGGAGAATACCTCGACGGGGTGACGCGCGCGGTACTCGATAACTATCAGCAGATACAGCAGCCCGAAGGCCGTAGCCTTGCGGAACAGATCCAGCACCTCGCTGGCGTTTCTGATTCCAGGGCGCGCATCATCGCCAGAGATCAGACAAGCAAAATCAACACGGCCATCAATCAGGCTCGGCAACAAGAAGTAGGCATAGAGGAGTACATCTGGCGAACACGAAAAGATGCTCGTGTAGTTGGTAAGCCAGGTGGACTTTATCCCAATGGGAACCGTACCCACGGCAACCATTGGGAACGCGAGGGGCAGGTATATCGGTGGGATCAGCCTCCGGTCGACGGACATCCTGGCTATGCCATTAATTGCCGTTGCTTTTCTGAACCCATTATTGACGTAAGCAAATTGAGGAACGCGGTATGACGCGCATTCTAAAAAAAGAGTTCATCAACCGAGCGCCCGCGCGCTTCACAGATTGGCGCATTGACGATGACGGGTTCTTGCGTGTGACAGCCGTCGTGCTGAAAGAGGGCGTCTACCCCTATGGCGCGGATGAAGCGGGCACCGCTGCAACACTGCCTGGCATTGACCCGGTGCAGCAGTATATCCCGGCCTCGGAATTTACGGAAAAGGCTCTGGACAGTCTGGAAGGTAAACCAGTTGTCATCAACGCCCATGAATGGCGAGACGCAGGCAATGCGCTTGTTGATGGCCTCACGATTGGTGCAGTGGCCGGACGCCCGTATATGAAAGACGGTGAAATCGTCTGTGACTTTCTTATTATGGACCAAGACACCATTCGCAAAGTGCAAAACGGCGAATTGGTCGAGGTTTCGTCAGGATATAACGGCACCCTTGTCGTAGGCGAGGGAAGCTTCGGCGGTCGCCATTATCACGGCACACAGACCGACCTTGAATTCAATCACGTCCTGCTGCTGCCCGAAGGCATGGGCCGGTGCGGTTACGACGTGCGCATCATCAACAGCCGCGAGCCATACTCCGGCAAACAATCAGAAGGAGCAGGAGACATGCCCACCACTCTGAAGGTGACCGTCGGCAATCGCGCGCGGTCGTACAAGTTCCAGAACGAAGAAGACGCCGCCCAGGCCGAGGAAATGCTCAACGAGGAAAAGGCCTTCAACGCCGAGGCCGTCAGCGCGGCCATCGCGGCCAAGACCGACCTGGAAGGGCAGATTTCCGAATTGCAGAAGCAGCTCGCCGAACACGACCAGCACCTTGCCGACGCCAAGAAGCAGATCGAAGAGTTGCTCACCCCGGCCGCGCAGGAAGCCATGGCCGAGGAGTTCGTCGAGCAGAAGGACGCCGAAGACGCCATCATCGACGCCGAAACCGACAACATGGAAGGCGGCAACGCGGAAGCAGATGAAGAAAAAGAAGAATTCGGCAATGCCCTCAAAAAGTGCAATAGCATGGCCGAGCGCCGCAAGGTGACTGTGGCCCGCGTCATGAACATGCGCGGACTGAAGGTCGACGACTGGAACCAGGACGCCTTTGACGGTGCGTTCGAGATTCTCGCCGCCAATGCCAAAGCGAAGGCCAAGAGTAAAGAAAAAACCGGGCGCGTTCTCAACGGCTCCCGCACTCCCGGCAAGGGCGGATCCCAGCCCGCCAACAACCGCGAGCGCATGCTCCGGCCCATGAAAGCCCGTAACGCGAAGCCCGAAAGCAAGTAAGGAGAACGACCATGCCCAACACTTACAACCCCGTGCGCAACGGTTTTGCGCAGAGCTCGTACAAGGACCAGCAGGGCACGGCGCTCGCCGGTTCTCTGGCCTTTGCCAGCGACAAGAATCTTGTGGACGCCTTCATCGTCGGCGACGTGGGCGACGACGGTCTTGAAGCGGGCCTCGCCGTTATCGCAGGCGTCGCGACCGACGTGCAGCGTACCGGCC